>JBGSXH010000387.1:0-6094 GCA_041751515.1 Cyclobacteriaceae bacterium
AGATACCTTTCGATTTCTTTTTGTTATTAAGTGCATATACTCTAATTTTGAAGGCTAAGTATATGAAGAAGGTTTTCCACTATATAATCATGCTATTGTTTGTTGTACTGCTAGGTACTTCATGCGAAAACCGCTATTCGAGGCACCAGCTGAGGGAAAAACCGAACTATGGCGACGATTTTTTTCAATCTTCCCTTACAAGTCTGAATAGGACCATTGAATCTTATCCCAATGATGCTGAGGTTTATTTTCAGAAAGCGCAGCTATTGCTGAAGCTGGAGCGGTACAGCAATGCGCATATTACCATCAAGAAAGCCATTAGCCTAACTCCTCGCAATAAAGATTATCAGCGGTTGTTGGCGATCATCAGTTTTAATCAGAGAAATTACAAAGAATCGTTGAAGGCTGCCCGGGAAGCAGAAGGCCTTGGTGACACCAGCAGCGAGCTTTTTGAAGTACTTGCCAAAATACATTTAATTCAAGTGAATGCTGATCTGGCTTATAATAATGTGAACCGTGCCATTTCTGCCAATCCGGGTAATCCATCGTTATATTTCACAAAGGCACAGGTTTATCTCCTTCAGGGAGATAGCAGTTCGGCGCAGTCACACATTTTGCAAAGTCTCTCTATGGACTGGGAGTCGGCCAATGCTTATGAAACTTTGAGTCATTTGTATGCCCGGCAGGGAAACAGTGAAAAAGCTTTTGAATACCGGAAAAGGCTGATCCTGATGGAATCCAAAGGTGTCAATTTACTTTATCAGACCGGGATGCTGCATCTCAATGCTGAAAATGTTGATTCTGCACGATATTATTTTCGTAAAACCATTCAAAAGGATAGTACCCGAACGGAAGCTTTTACACAGTTAAGCAAGGTAGCGCTGCTGGGACGTCAGTTTGACTCGGCTTTGTATTTCGCAGAAAAAGTGTTGCAGCAAAACAGCATGGACAAAGGCGCTTTGTTGCAGAAAGCCAGGGTCTACCACAGACGAGGGAATTATTACTCTGCGGTACTTCAATATGATGAAGTGATCTCTATTGATCCGGAACTTGCCGTAGCCAGAGAAGAGCGCGATGAAGCGCAATATAAACTGAGTAATTTCCGTCGAACGCAGCAGGAGAGAAAAGAGCGCTCCACCTTACCAACCTTAGAACCTAAGAAACTATAATTTCATGAGTGAATTAATTAAAATTACCCTGCCGGATAATTCCGTTAGGGAATTTAATAAAGGAGTGAACAGCCTGGAAATTGCTATGAGCATTTCAGAAGGATTGGCCAGAAATGTTTTGGCAGCAAAAGTAAATGGTGAAGTTTGGGATGCCACCCGTACAATTACGACCGATGCTACTGTTCAGCTCCTTACCTGGAATGACGAGGAGGGTAAGTCAACATTCTGGCACTCATCAGCGCATTTATTGGCAGAAGCACTGGAAGCGCTTTATCCCAAAACAAAATTCGGCATTGGTCCTCCCATAGAAACCGGCTTTTATTACGATGTCGATTTCGGCGATCAGGATTTCGACGCCAGCGCCTTGGATAAAATCGAAGCCAAAATGCTGGAGCTCGCGCGTGAAAAAAACGAGTATGTTCGGGAAAGTATCAGCAAGGCAGATGCACTGGCGTATTATCAGGAAAAAAACGATGAGTACAAGCTCGACCTGCTCGACAGGCTCGATGACGGTACCATTACCTTTTACAAGCAAGGCAATTTCACTGATCTTTGCCGTGGACCGCATATTCCGCACACTGGTTTTATCAAAGCAGTGAAAATTATGAATATCGCCGGTGCCTACTGGCGTGGCGATGAAAATAATAAGCAGCTAACCAGGCTGTATGCCGTGGCTTACCCTAAGCAAAAGGAGCTGAAAGAGTATCTGGAATTCCTTGAGGAAGCCAAGAAACGCGACCATAGAAAATTGGGTAAGGAGCTGGAGCTTTTTGCTTTCTCTGAAAAGGTAGGTATGGGACTGCCATTGTGGTTGCCCAAAGGTACACTTTTGAGAGAAAGGCTGGAAAATTTTATGCGAAAGGCACAATTAAAGGCGGGCTATGATCCGGTTGTGACCCCACATATTGGAAGCAAAGCGTTGTATGAAACTTCCGGTCATTACGAAAAGTATGGAGCCGATTCATTTCAGCCTATTAAGACGCCAAACGAAAACGAAGAGTTTTTGCTAAAGCCTATGAATTGTCCGCATCACTGCGAAATTTATAAGGTGAAGCCAAGATCATATAAAGACCTGCCGATAAGATTTGCAGAGTTTGGTACTGTCTATCGCTATGAGCAAAGTGGGGACTTGCATGGCCTTACCCGGGTACGTGGCTTTACGCAGGACGATGCCCATATTTTCTGTATGCCACATCAGGTGAAAGAAGAATTTACGAAGGTGATAGACCTGGTGTTGTATGTTTTTAATGCTTTAGGTTTCAAAGACTTTACAGCGCAAATCTCTTTAAGAGATCCTGAAAACAAAACGAAATACATAGGCGAAGATGCCGAATGGAACAAAGCAGAAACTGCTATCCAGGAAGCTGCTGCTGAGAAGGGGCTTCGTACCACAACAGAATTGGGAGAAGCGGCTTTTTACGGCCCAAAACTAGATTTTATGGTGAAAGATGCCCTGGGAAGAAGCTGGCAGTTAGGAACGATCCAGGTAGATTATCAGCTACCCGAACGATTCAAGCTTGAATATGTGGGTGCCGATAACCAAAAGCACAGGCCGGTGATGATCCACAGAGCGCCTTTCGGTTCTTTGGAACGTTTTGTGGCTGTTTTGATTGAACATTGTGGTGGGAAGTTTCCATTATGGCTATCGCCGGAGCAGATTGCCATTCTACCAATATCGGAAAAATATGAGGCTTATGCCGAAAAGGTATATCAGGAGCTACAGCTCAATGATATTCGTGGATTTATAGACCACAGAGATGAAAAAATCGGTCGTAAAATTCGTGATGCTGAAGTGAAAAAAGTGCCATTTATGGTCATCGTAGGAGAGAAAGAAGCAGAGGAGCAAAAAATCTCCATTAGAAGACAAGGGGACGGCGACTTGGGTACTATGTCGATTCAGGAATTTGTAGATCTTGTACAAACCGAGATCGATAAAGATCTGAAGGTGCAGTAATCAGACATACTTATTAAGCCAACATGAAAGGTTCAGCGAGCAATTGCTGAACCTTTTTATTTAACAAAAGCTATGGTTGATATCTTAATTGAATAGTAGCAGCCGTTCAACCTTAAAATCAGGAAAGATCGCGCCTGTGATGATCAAAACTAATAGACAGATGTCAAAGCGAAAAAACACAGATAGGAAATTAAGTAAAAACGGCAGACGTAGTTTTCTGGGAAAGTCCATCGCTTTCAGTGCGTTCAGCATGTTTGGCATTCATAGCAATGTCATGGCGCAAACCGGAACGAAGTCAGCACTTTCTCATTCGCCGTCGCAAACATTACCGGAAAAAGGAAACTACCTGATAAGGAAGGCTTATATTGTCAGTGTAGACCCTGATATTGGGAATATTGAAGGGGGGGATATTCATATCGACAATGGCGTAATTGTCGCAATTGGAAAAGATATTGACGCTGCTGGCGCGACAGTATTGGATGGCAAAGACATGATTGTCTCACCTGGACTGATAGACACCCACTGGCATATGTGGACGACTTTGCTCCGTAGCATGGCCGGTGATGAAGAAGGAAAAGGCTATTTTGATATCACCAGTAAGTATGGAAAGCTATTTGAGCCTGACGATATGTATCAGGGTACAAGGCTTTCCGCCATGGAAGCAATCTACTCAGGCATTACCACGGTGCATGACTGGAGTCATAATATTCGCAGTCTGGCACATGCCGAAGCGGACTTGAGGGCCCTGAATGAAAGCGGCCTCAGGGCGCGGTATTCCTGCGGTACTGCCACAGGGCAGGATGGTGACGTGCCTATGGACTTTGGAATTTTGAAGGAGCTGCATGACAATTGGGGCAGCTATGACAACAATCAGTTATTGACTCTGGGCCTGGCCTGGCGTGGCGTTGGTGGGCATCCTGGCATAGACAGCAAACTGGAAGTAGGGAAGCAGGAGCTCGAAAAAGCCAGAAACATGGAACTTCCGGTAACCATTCATGCCAGCGCCTCTGGCATTATTGAGCAACTCATGAAGCATGAGCTCTTGAGGAAAGACATGCAGATTGTCCATGGGATGGATGCTACAACCGACGAAATTGAGGCAATGGTGAAGGCAGGGTCATCCATTAGCATATCGCCCTATAGTGAGCTCAGAATTGGTTATGGCATCCCGCCCATCGATAAATTTTTAAAAGCAGGAACGACCATTGGCCTGTCCATTGATACGACGACGCTTTCAGGCAATGCTGATATGTTTGCGGTCATGAAAATATTCCTCAATCTCGCTAATGCCCTTGAAAGAGATGAATTTGCTTTAACAGCTAAAAAAGTATTGGAAATGGGGACGTTAAGTGGCGCAAAGTCGCTGGGCATTGATGACATCACTGGATCATTAAAACCTGGTAAAAGGGCAGATCTGATCATGGTCAATGTGAAATCTCCGAACATGGGGTACATTACCTCCCCGGAATCCTTACTTGTACAGGCCGCCCAGCCCGGCAATGTAGATACTGTTTTTGTAGATGGCAGAATGCTGAAATACCAGGGCGAACTACAGGCAGTAGCAGCTGATGAGATTTACGAAGCTGCGGCCATCGCCTTGAATGAACTCAAAAAAAGAAGCTGATTTCGGTCTTGTATGCTAAATTTGAACCTTTTAGCAGGCAGTCGCATTAATGATAGACGCAAGTAAATCATATGTAGGAAAGGATAGTAAAATTAAATCACTATTAAAGCACAATAATTTTTTTAAATAGAATTTCTTACGATATTTGTGTTTTACAATTTTTTCAAATCAAACTAAGGAGGTAACAATTAGCAAACAACGCAGAAAACCTTTCAGAGGCAGAGTAGAAGAGCCTTATAAGGTTAATGAGAAAATATACGCCCGTCAGGTCAGGGTGGTAGGAGACAATGTTGAAGTAGGTGTTTATAGCATAAACGAAGCCCGTAAAATTGCTGAGGAACAGAAACTCGATCTTGTTGAAATTTCTCCCAAAGCAGATCCGCCTGTTTGTAAGGTAATTGACTATTCCAAGTTCAAGTACGAGCAGAAGAAAAAGCAGAAAGAAATTAAAGCCAAGGCACAGAAAACTGTGATCAAGGAAATTAGGTTCGGACCGAATACTGACGACCATGATTTTGATTTCAAGCTGAAGCATGCTCAAGGCTTCCTGAAAGATGGTGCTAAAGTGAAAGCTTACGTGCATTTCGTAGGTAGAACTATCGTTTTTAAAGAACGTGGTGAAATCCTTTTGCTCAAGTTTGCACAGGCACTGGAAGATGAAGCCAAAGTAGATCAGTTACCAAAACTGGAAGGAAAGCGTATGACCTTAATGCTTTCGCCCAAGGTGACACCGAAAAAGTAATCATTATCTAAATATATATACAATGCCAAAAGTAAAAACCAAATCGAGTGCGAAAAAAAGGTTTAAACTTACAGGTACTGGTAAAATTAAAAGAAAGCATGCTTTCAAAAGCCATATCCTGACTAAAAAGGAAACTAAGCAAAAGCGTCATTTGACTGCTATGACCTTGGTCCACAAGTCAGATGAAGGTAGGGTAAGAGACATGCTTAACATTTAAGGACACCATTATTTAAGGTTTAACAATTATTCACCGGACAATTGGTCTAAAGATTTCAGCAATGAAACACCAACAGTCAAAAAAAATTAAATTATGCCAAGATCAGTAAATTCCGTTGCGTCGAGAGCCAGACGTAAACGCATGATGAAACTAGCCAAAGGCTTCTGGGGAAGAAGAAGCAATGTTTGGACAGTTGCCAAAAACACCATTGAAAAAGGTTTAACCTACGCTTACCGCGATAGAAAAGCAAAGAAGAGAGATTTTCGCGCCCTTTGGATCCAACGTATTAATGCTGGTGCCAGAGAAGAAGGAGTTTCTTACTCAGTATTGATGGGTGGTTTGAAGAAGGCCAATATCGATCTTAACAGAAAAGTTCTTGCCGACCTTG
>JBGSXH010000388.1:0-3142 GCA_041751515.1 Cyclobacteriaceae bacterium
AGTTATTGGCAACTACAAGCAAGTATAGCGCAGGAAAATACCCTTATTAAAGGCAAGATTGTAGATGCAATCGATGGAACACCTATTGAAGGTGTAATAGTACGCATAGCATCAACACAAACATTTCAAGCCAGTAATACAGAGGGGAATTTTGCTTTTTTACTTCCTGAGGGTGAATATACCTTAGAGATAAGTCATATTGCCTATGCTCCAGAGATTACAAGTCTGTCGGTAGATAAATCTTATAAATCCTTAAGCATTTACCTGCAGCCGGCTTTTCGTGAGCTGGATCAAGTGATTATCAGCGAAGGACTAGACCCTTACCGTGATGATGCTATGCCTGGGAAAGAAAAGCTAAGCATGCAGCAAATCAAGGAACTTCCTACATTTCTTGGTGAGGTGGATGTGCTGCGCGCACTACAGCTACTTCCCGGCGTACAAACCACCACCGAAGGACAGCCTGGTTTGCATGTACGAGGCGGTGGAAATGATCAAAACCTGATTCTTTGGGATGGTGCCTCAGTATATAACCCCTCTCACCTGATGGGCTTTTTCTCGATTTTTAACCCAGCGAGCGTTGCTGAGATTGCTTTATACAAAGGAGGAGTACCTGCCAGATACGGTGGTAGGCTTTCTTCCTTGCTGCGGGTTGAAAGTGTTAGCCCACAACCCGACAAACCTGGGATACAAGGTAGCATTGGTAATGTTGCCAGCCAGGTGGCGGCGGAGACATCGTTGGGCGACAAAGGTGGCCTGCATATCGGCGCTCGCAGAACATATGCTGATATGTTTCTCAAACTGTCTTCAGACCCTGGAATTCGCAACAATACCTTATTTTTCTATGACCTGAATGCTACTGCACATTATCAGTTGACAGAGAAAGACCAACTCAAAGCTTCTGTCTATATGGGAAACGATCAATTAGGCATTGACAATCTATTTAAGCTAGATTATGGCAACAAGCTGGCAAGTTTTCAATGGAATCGTGCCATCAATAAGCGGCTAAAAATGCATAACCACTTCTCTACCAGTCAGTACAGCTATGGTTTTGAATTGGGAGAAAGCACCCCGTTTCGATGGGATTCCGGCATCAATGAGCGCAGGTTAAGCAGTACATTTTTTTATACATTAACTGATAGCACTTACTTCATTGGCGGCATGGAAGCAGTGTATTATAATTTTCTACCTGCTAATCTGGAGGCATTGGATGATAATAGTTTTAGTCCAATCACTGGGGAAAACAAGCAAAGTGCTGAGCACGCCTTCTTTATTGAAAATGTAAGTAGCATTAACAAATTCTCGCTGCGTTACGGTTTAAGGTACTCGATGTATCACCAGTATGGTTCGGGTAGCGTCAATGTCTATACCGATGAAAGCAGGCAAACCATTGCTGATACTAAAGAATATAACTCAGGAGAGATCATGCAGTTTTACCATGGACTGGAGCCCAGAGCTTTGGTAGGTTATCATTTTTCTCCTGAAAAGAAACTACAGTTTTCTTACCATCGTATGCGTCAGCATTTGCAGGTCGCCTCCAATGCGGGCACCAGCCTTCCTATCGATCGATGGATTCCCAGTGACCGCTTTGTAAAACCCATCATCGCAGACCAGTGGAGCTTGTCTTACACGCAATATTATAAAGGGTATGAATTTAATACACAGACTTACTTTAAATATGCCCGCAATGTGCTTGACTTCAAGACAGATGCCAATGTTTTTCTCATCAATAATATTGAGTCGCAACTCCTGGAGGGTGACGGTAGGGCTTATGGAATAGAATTTCTAGTTAAGAAAGACTTTGGTGCATGGACCGGCTGGTTTGCATACACTTTGTCCAGAACGGAAAGAATTATTGAAGGCATCAATTTTAATAATCCTTATCCCGCCAAGTATGATAGAACGCATGATTTATCCCTGGTGCTTTCCTATCCATTCAACGAGCGCCTTTCCATATCTGGCAATTTCGTATATGCTACAGGTGCAGCCGTTTCCTTTCCTGCAGGCCGCTATGTGTCAGACAGAAAAACAGTGACCTACTTTGACGATACCCGTCGAAATGCGCAACGGATGCCAGACTATCACAGACTGGATCTGGCCTTAAAGCTCTATCCGAAAAATTATGAAAATAAGCGATTTAAACATCATTGGGCATTTTCCATTTACAATGCCTACGCTCGTAAAAATGCTTTTAGTATCTACTTTGAAACAGATGATGTGCGAGAATTTCACCGATTCAGTTCAGGTGAGGTGATTCAAAAAACCAGGCCACTAAACCCGATTAAAGTTTATTTATTTACTATCATTCCATCAGTGTCTTATAATTTTAACTTTTGAAAAAATTAACACTATATCTCTCAATATTAGCAGTATTGTCAATTGCACTAGCTTCTTGCCAGGAAAGAATTGATATTCCTGCGGATGAATTACCCCCCGCGGTGGTAATTGAGGGACGTATAACCGACGAAACAGGTTTTAACTTTGTCAGGTTGAGTTATTCAGAACCGGCCTTTACGACTAGTGATACCCCTCCTTATATCAACAACGCAAGGGTGGTAGTTACTGATTTAACTACCAGTAATGAATATGTTTTTCAGGAATTGAGGCAAGGTTTTTACAGCCATGGCGTTTTTGAAGGAACTCCAGGTAACAATTACAGCCTTGATGTCCGGTTTGATAACCAACACTATTATAGCGAGGGTACCATGCCATCACCTCCGCAAGTGGATACTGTCACTTATGTTTATCGTGAGGAAACTATCCTCCGTAAAGAGGGTTATTATTTGCTGTTTTCAGGAAAGTTCGACAAATCTGAAGTAGGCTATTATCGCTGGCAGGTTTTTACCAACGATAGTATTTTTAATAATTCGTCTGAACAACTGGCCATTTCTGATGAATTTCTTGAGGAAGAAGTTGTCAATTATGAGCTGCCATATAAACTGGAAGCTGGCGATAGAATACGTATGGAAATGTACAGTGTTGAAAGGAGTATTTACAACTATTTTACAGAGTTGTCCTCTGTTTTGCTAAATGACGGTGGCGTATTCAGTCAGCCTCCTGCCAATCCTACAACCAATATATTGAACGTAAACATACCCGAAAAACCACCGCTCGGATACTTCCAAGTATCAGGTGTTACCACCAG
>JBGSXH010000389.1:0-6464 GCA_041751515.1 Cyclobacteriaceae bacterium
TGACTATTGTACTGGCAAACTTGATGAGAGGGGATATACTTCGGGCAAAATTAAGATTATTTTGTGTTGCATATACTTTGGGCAAAACTTCTCCGAAAAAGACAATGGCAAATGTCACTGAAAATGTAAGCGCAACGATTAATGTGCCCTGGGGGCTTTTGGTGCCCGCTATCTCCCAGGAAATAAATGTAGACAGGGTGACAATAGCAATATTGACCAGATTATTGATAATTAATATGGTAGCCAGCAATCTTTTTGGATGATTGAGCAAGCTTAGCATTATCTGATCGTTATAATTATCGCTAACCTTACTTTTGCTGATATCTTCTGAAGAAAGAGAAAAAAATGCTACCTCCGATCCAGAGATCACAGCAGAAGCAAAGAGCAGCAGCAATAATAAAATGCCGTTGAGACTATAAAACAAAGGAGTACTGGCTATTATATTGGATAACAATAGCAGTACTCCGGGAAATGGTTCGTCTATACTGGTTGCCAAAAGATTGGTTTTAAGTGAATATTAAAATGGCAAGTCGTCATCACTATTGTTGCCACCCGAACCGGCATCTTCATGAACGGCGCTACGCTGTCTATCCTGCTGCTCGTAATTATCGGACTGATCATTTTGCTGATTTTGGTTATCATTTTTTGAACCAAGCATGGTAAGGTTTTGCACCACTACTTCGCTAATATAACGTTTTATACCATCTTTATCCTCGTAAGATCGATTGGTGAGCTTTCCTTCCACGTATACCTGACTACCTTTGTCTAGGTACTTGTCAGCTATTTCAGCCAATGGCGTCCACAATACTATGTTATGCCATTCGGTATTGGTCACGCGTTCCCCGTTTTTATTTTTATAGATTTCGGTAGTGGCAATAGAACCGTTTGCGACAGCTCTGCCATTTTCCAAATGACGGATTTCAGGCTTCTTTCCTAAATTTCCAATGAGAATTACTTTATTTACTCCTGCCATGATGATAATATTTTAATAAAAAAAATGAATTTAACTGTGATAAAAATAATTAAAATAAATTATCAGTCAAATATTTATGAATGAGAATTGGCTTTGGTAGTGATTTAATTTGCTCTACAGAAAACGACTTGATATTTTCGTTGTCTATAAATGCATTTACTAATGTGTTATCATTTATTTTTAAGCTTATAAACTTTGCAAATATACGTTGATGTGTTAAGATATGCTTGTAAATTTTAGATTCTTCTTCAAGATGTATATCGGAAGAAGCAATTTTGAAATCTACATTCAACTTTGTCAAGGCCACTTCCCAATCAATCGCAAATTTACTTTCTATTAGCGGGAAGTCGTACAAGCCAGACCAGATATCTTTCAACCGCCTTTCTTTCATAAATATTTTGCCATTATAACTGAGCAGAAAGTAATAGAAATACCGGGTCCTGACTTTTACTTTTTTTGATTTAACAGGAAGCTGTTGCTGGATATTTTTCTCTTTGGCCAGGCAGGTAAAAGCCAAGGGACAGTGATGGCAAAGGGGCTGCTTTGGCTTGCATAAAGTGGCACCAAGCTCCATAACTGCCTGGTTGAATTCATCTGGCCTATCAGATGGAATAATCTCCTTTGCCAAGGAAAAAAAGTGGCTAAAAGCGGCTGTAGAGGAAATATCTGTAAAATCTCCGAAAAACCTTGACCAAACTCTATAGGCATTACCGTCAATAACGGGTACAGGTTCCAGGTAGGCAAATGACGCTATGGCTGCGGCTGTATACTTTCCAACACCTTGAAGTTTTTGCAATTTTTCATAGCTATTTGGCCAAACTCCTTGTCTGTCAAGGGCAATATTTTTTGCACAAGCATGTAAGTTTCTTGCGCGACTGTAATATCCGAGGCCCTGCCATAGCCTTAATACATCAGACTCGCTGGCATTGGCTAAAGTTTGTACATCAGGATAGTGCATTAAGAATTTATTGAAATAGGGAAGCCCCTGTGATACACGGGTTTGTTGCAGGATCACTTCTGAAAGCCATATATGATAAGTATTGCGAGTGTTGCGCCAAGGTAAGTCTCTTTTGTTTTCTGCATACCATTGCAGTAATTGACTTACTATTCGTATCTTTAATTTATTCAATTCTAGGGTTCAATATTTGCGAGTACAAGCCTACAATACCTAAGTGGTATTTTCAAGTTATTTGCTTTTAAAATATTAAAGTTGCTTATAAATTTGTTGCTGCTAAAATACTTGGTTACTAGAATTTTAAAGAAAATTTTAACCTAAATTTCAAAGAAGTGACAAAAGCAGAAGTAATTGCAGAGATTGCAGAAAAAACGGGCATCGACAAAGCCGATGTACAGACTACAGTAGAAGCTTTCTTTACAGTGGTAAAGAGCTCTATGGCGGAAGGTGAAAACATATACGTCCGTGGTTTTGGTAGCTTTGTAAACAAAAAAAGGGCTAGAAAGATTGCCAGAAATATCTCTAAAAATACGGCCATTGTCATCGACGAACATTTCGTGCCAAGTTTTAAGCCTTCGAAAGTATTTATCGATAAGATTAAAACCAGCGAAAAAGTAAAAGTTGGTGAAGAATAGCTTGTATGAACTTTAATTAAGCTTAGTTCGTTCAAAATATCGAGCTAAGCTTTTTTTATATGTCAAAACACCAAATTATCCTATTGGCAGTTGCTGTATTGCTTATTGGAGGTCTGTATGCCCTCCCAAAAGTTATGATTGAAAATAACGAGCAAAGCCAACTTGTCGATGAAGAAGAAGAACTGTTGGAAGCGGATGAAGCTACCATGCAGGCAAATCTAAAACCCGTTGATGCCACTACCAATCAGCCCGACGGTCACTCACGACAAACAGACGAAACACTCGTCACACATATCAATTCCTTAAGAAGTCGACTACAGAGTAGCGATAATCAAGAAAAAAATATTATCTTTGCGGATTCGCTGGCAACTGCCTATGAGTTGATGCGTGCTTATGATAGCGCAGCATACTATAGAGTTCAACTTAGCGAGTGGGACGCTTCACCAGAAAGATGGGAAGCTGCTGGAAATACGTATTATGATGCTTTTCGTTTTTCGATGGACCCAGAAAGTCAGAAGAAAACCGGAGCGAATACCAGGAAATACCTTAATAAAGTGCTGGATGTTGAACCTGACAGGCTTGACCTGAAAAACAAGGTGGCTATGACAATGGTTTCCTCTTCCAACCCTATGCAGGGAATTATGATGCTTAGGGAAATTCTGGAGAAGGACCCTCAAAATGAGGAAGCCACATTCAACCTGGGCATTTTAAGTATTCAGTCAGGGCAGCATAGTAAGGCTGCCGAGCGTTTTGAAGCGTTACTGGAAAGAAATCCAGACCATCTGCAAGCTCAGTTTTATCTGGGCGTAAGCTATTTTGAAACGGGTAGAAAGCAGGAAGCACGTGAACAATTTGAGTTAGTGAAAGCTCGGGACAATGACCCGGCAGTACAGGCTACTGCTGACAGTTATTTGGAAGAGCTACGGTAATTATTTATAAATTTAAATTTTAATATTATGCCTTGCGGTAAAAAAAGAAAAAGACACAAGATTGCTACTCACAAGAGAAAGAAAAGACTTAGAAAAAACAGACATAAGAAGAAGTAATTTACTTCTTCTTAGCTTTTTTATGCGTCATTCACACCACTAAGGTTATTTTTGAACCTTTAATTGTAATGAGTTGAATAATGAATTAGTAATTAATGCTACTCAGAGCGGATGTCGCATAGCCCTTTTAAAAAATAAAAGTCTTGTAGAGTACCATTTTGATGAAGATGGTGTACAATTTAATGTAGGAGATATTTATCTCGGTACTGTTAAGAAAGTAATGCAGGGTCTGAACGCCGCCTTTATTGATATTGGCTACGAAAAGGACGCATTTTTGCATTACCTCGACTTGGGACCGCAGGTAAACTCACTCAACAAATACACTAAAATTGCGCTCAACAAGAAGGCCACTACACCACCACTGTCTAAATTTGAGACAGATCCGGATATTGATAAATTTGGAAAGGTAGGTCAGGTGCTATCTCGTAACCAGCAGATTCTGGTTCAGGTAGTGAAAGAGCCGATATCAACTAAAGGGCCGCGACTTTCATGTGAGTTGTCTATTGCCGGGAGATATATTATCCTGGTTCCTTTTTCAAACTCTGTAAATGTTTCTAAGAAAATTACGGATAATACGGAAAGGAAGCGTTTGCAGCGGCTAATGTCATCCATTAAGCCAAGCAATTTTGGAATTATCATCAGAACAGTGGCTGCCAATAAAGAAGTGGCAGAACTGGACAAAGATCTTCGGAATCTATTAGAAACCTGGGATAAAGGAATTACCAAATTAAAAAATGCTAAACCAAGGGAAAAGGTAATAGGCGAGGTTAGTAGAGCATCCTCTATCATGAGGGACATGCTTAATGAATCGTTTGATAGTATTACTGTTGACGATGAACAAATTTATGATGATGCCAGGACGTACATCAGAAAAATAGCGCCTGATAAAGAAAAAATTGTAAGGCTTTACACGGGTAAAGCAAAGATCTTTGAAAATTTTGGGCTTGAAAAACAGCTAAAATCTTTATTTGGACAATCAGTTAGTCTACCAGGTGGTGGCTATTTGATTATAGAGCATACAGAAGCTTTGCACGTCATTGACGTAAACAGTGGTAATAAATCCAATTCTGAAAAAGATCAGGAAACCACAGCGCTAAGCGTCAATCTTGAATCGGCCAGGGAAATAGCCAGGCAACTAAGATTACGCGATATGGGCGGGATTATAGTGGTCGATTTCATCGACATGAAAAAAGTGGAAAATAAAAAACTGCTTTTCGAAAAGATGAAAGACGAGATGAAAACTGACCGTTCTCGGTTTACTGTTTTACCACTGAGCAAGTTTGGCCTGATGCAAATTACCCGGCAAAGGGTAAGGCCTGAGCTAAATATTGCTACTAAAGAAAAGTGTCCGACCTGTAATGGTACGGGAAAAATTACGGCCTCCATTTTGGTAGCTGATCAGATCGAGAAAAACCTCGATTTTGTGCTTACCAAACAAAATGAAGGCAATGTAACGGTAGCATTACACCCCTATTTATATGCCTACTTTACTAAGGGAATCTTATCTCATAGAGCAAAGTGGTTTTTGAAATACTTAAAATGGGTGAAGCTTGAGGAGGATTCTTCTCTTGGTGTTACGGAATTCCGATTCCATAATAAGGCCGGCGAAGCAATAGAAATTTAATAAAAAAACCTGAGCAGAATAGCTCAGGTTTTTTTATGTCCAATTACGATGTAATTACCCTTAAAATTTTATGCCAAGGTCAAGGCTTACCATATCGTTCTTTAAACTAAAATTATCTGTGTTCTCTGAATTTGCCCTTCTCATGACATTTACCAAGCCTCTGGTGTAGCTAAAGCCTCCAAAAAGGATGGTATTAACACCGATCCTGTGTTCTACGCCTGTTCCAACATAAGTTGAGACATCAAAAGCTCTGAATCTTTCTACGCGATCGTATTCGGGTTCTCCGGCACGTTCCTGTATTTTTATCTCAAGGAATCCACCCAGGTGAAAATAAATGCGTGTGTCTAAAGCAACTTCATTCGTGAATAATTTTATACCAAGTGGAATTTGCAAATACTGTAAATTATAGGTTTCAGATTCTTCAACGCCACTTTCCCAGACACTAAAAGCTGCTCGCTTACCCGTAAAAATCAGGCCTGTAGAAAAATAGTAGTTTTCCCTCATGAAAATATCTACAAAAGGGCCGAATGCGAAGCGGGCACCGATGCCATTGGCACTAAAATTCTGTACCTGGGAGTCAGAATCGAGTCTATTGAACGATAAAGCTGGTGATACTCTTAAACCGACACTGGTTTGTGCTTCAACACCTACAATACATAATGCCCAAAAAAATGCGATTAGATAGTATTTTTTCATAGTTTTCGGTTTCTTTTATAAATCAATTTAATTGATAAGCATGCGAATATACATCCTATTGTTCATTTCTCTAGTCATAGTCTCGTGCAATAAGCACTCATGTGCCCCATCGGATGAAATAATGGCTATCGACGTCAATATATCAATAAAACGTTTGGACAGGGAATTGTTTAGTGCTAAAGAGGTAAAATCCATGGAAGCCATCATTTCCGAAAATAAAGATGTCGCTGACATTTTTCTGGGCAGGCAGGAATTTCCTTCTGACAGTCTGCTGGCAGCGCAACTCATCAGGCTTTTCGACAGCCCCGGGATAGACACACTATATCATGAAGTTCAAACCGACTATGATGATCTTGGCTGGCTGGAAGATGAGTTCACCCTGGCATTTAAGCATCTGAAACACTATTATCCAGACACGAAAATTCCAGAAGTTTATACCATCATGACTGGATTGAGCCAGGATATGTACGTATCGGATTCGGTGATTATCATTGGGCTGGACTTCTTCCTTGGTGAAGATGCTTACTTTAAGCCA
>JBGSXH010000390.1:0-5312 GCA_041751515.1 Cyclobacteriaceae bacterium
AAAGTAGATGTTTCTAAACTTGAGCTGGGCAAGTCTGTCAAAGTAAGAGAAGTTGAAATCCCTGAGGGCATTACTGTTCTAAACAACCCTATGGTATCCATCGCTTCTGTTGAAGTACCAAGAGCACTTCGTGGCAAAAAAGGTGAAGAAGAAGAAGTTTAGATTTTTGATCAACTCCGATTTTCAAAATCCTGCATTATACAATGCAGGATTTTTTTATTGGTAGTCAGCATTAATTATATCATTTTTACACTGCAAATTAAATAATCAGCGATAAGCGTCTATTCACAATGAAGTATCTGATTGCAGGGCTCGGCAACATTGGCCCGGAGTATGAACTTACCAGGCACAACATAGGCTTTCTGACCCTTGACCGAATGGTTGATCAGCAAAAAGCCAGCAGCTTCACCACAGAGCGGTATGCTTTTCATACCGAATTGAAGTATAAAGGCAGAAACATCCATTTAATTAAACCCACCACTTACATGAACCTGAGTGGAAAGGCTATCAATTTCTGGCTGCAGGAACTAAAAATACCCCAGGAGAACTTGCTTGTGATTACTGATGATATTGCCCTGCCTTTCGGCAAATTACGCATGCGGGCGAAAGGCTCCAGCGCAGGGCATAATGGACTAAAAAATATAGAACAAATGCTGGGCGGACAAAACTATGCCCGACTGAAATGGGGCATTGGAGATGACTTCGCTAAAGGCAGACAAGTAGATTATGTACTAAATAATTTTAACATTGAAGAATTCAAAGAATTGCCTTTTGTGATGGATAAAGCTGCAGAGATGGCACTTTCCTTTTGCACCATTGGCACCTCTCGCACCATGACGCAATTCAACGATTAAAAAAAGCAACTATATGAGTAATAAAGTAAATCTTGCCTTACAGATCATCCCAAAAAGCACAGCAGTGCACAGTTATGACCTGGTGGATGTTGCCATAGACACCATCAGAAAGAGTGGCTTGAACTTCCTTGTTTGTCCTTTTGAAACGGTGATTGAAGGCACCTATAAAGAGGTTATGCAAGTGGCAGAACAAGCCAAGGAAGCTTGTTTTGCTGCAGGTGCTACAGACGTGCTTGTGTATATGAAGCTTCAGGAAAGCAAGTCCGAAGACATTGCTTTCGATGATAAAATTGCCAAACACAGAGTATAACTAATAAGCAGTATCAATTCTTTAAGAAATGATACTGCCATTACTGATACTAGTATCTGGTTTTACAAATACGAGGGAACCGTCCTTATCTTCTGCCATAAGCACCATCCCCTGCGACTCCATGCCCATCATTTTGCGTGGTGCAAGATTCACCAAAACCGTCACTTGGGTTCCTATGATCTTCTCCGGATCAAAATGCTGTGCAATACCACTTAAGACAATACGCTCGTCTATACCCGTATCCAGGGTCAGTTTCAAAAGTTTCTTAGACTTCTTCACCTTTTCCGCTGCGATGATAGTTGCCGTACGCATGTCCAATTGCTGAAAAGTGTCAAAATCTGTTTCAGGCTTTGGCGCAGTTACCGGCCTCGTGGCATCTTCATTCGCTTTTTTGGTAGCCAGAAGCTTATTGACCTGAGCATCTATGAGACTATCTTCAATTTTTTCAAATAGCAAAACTGGATTATTAAGCTTTTTACCTGCCGACAAAAGATCAAAGCGAGTGGTCTCAGGCCATTTATTTTCATAAAAATCAAGCATATGCCGCAGTTTGAAAGCAGTATTGGGGAGGAACGGCTCGGCTAAAATAGCCAGGTTGGCGGTGAGCTGCAGGCTTACAAACATAATAGTTTTGACCCTTTCCGGGTCAGTCTTTTGCAACTTCCAGGGTTCGTTTTCTGCCAGGTATTTATTGCCGGCACGGGCGAGGTCCATAAAAAACGATAATGCCTCCCGGAACCTATACCTTGCTATACTATTCCCTATTTTAGTTGGAAAGTCTTCCACCATTTTCATCAACTGTTCGTCTACTTCAGTATAGGCAGCAGGGGCAGGAACCTCTCCTTCGTAGTATTTTTGCGTCAACACCAAAGCGCGGTTAATAAAATTCCCGAAGATGGCCACCAGCTCATTGTTATTCCTCGCCTGAAAGTCCTTCCAGGTAAAGTCATTGTCTTTGGTTTCCGGCGCATTGGCGCACAAGGCATAACGGAGTACATCTTCTTTTCCTGGCAAGTCCTGTAGAAACTCATGCAACCACACAGCCCAGTTTCTAGAAGTAGATATTTTCTGACCTTCCAGATTTAAAAACTCATTAGCAGGTACATTCTCAGGAAGAATATAGTCGCCATGGGCTTTTAACATCGCTGGGAAAATAATACAGTGAAACACTATATTATCTTTGCCTATAAAGTGGATAAGCTGGGTATTTTCCTTTTTCCAGTAGGGTTCCCACTCTTTATTATTTTCCTTTGCCCAGGATTTGGTAGCCGATATATAGCCTATCGGTGCATCAAACCAAACGTATAAGACTTTCCCCTCAGCACCGGGGACGGGTACAGGAACGCCCCATTCTAAATCACGGGTAACGGCCCTGGATTGCAGCCCTTGCTCTATCCAGGATTTGCATTGTCCGTAAACATTCGACTTCCATTCCTTATGCCCTTCTAATATCCACTCCTTAAGCCAAGGTTCGTAATCGTTAAGTGGAAGATACCAATGCTTTGTGGCCTTTAGTATCGGTTTTTCTCCACTAAGCATCGACCGCGGATTGATGAGGTCTGCCGGACTCAGTGTAGTACCGCAGGATTCGCATTGATCGCCATAGGCATCCGCAAAACCGCACTTGGGACATGTGCCCATGATGTAGCGGTCTGCCAGAAACTGATTGTTCTTTTCGTCAAAATACTGATCTGACGTTTCTTCCACAAACTTGCCATCTGCATGGAGTTTCCTGAAAAAGTCTGAAGCAGTATGATGATGTTCTTCTGAAGAAGTTCTTGAGTAAATGTCGAAGTCAATACCGAAGTCTTTAAAACTTTGCGAGATAAGCGTATGGTATTTATCGACAATTTGCTGAGGGGTGGCACCCTCCTTTTTGGCACGAATGGTAATAGGCACTCCATGTTCGTCGGAGCCGCAAACGAAAAGAACATCTTTTTGGGCAGCCCGTAAATACCGGACATATATATCGGCAGGAATATAAACACCAGCAAGGTGTCCAATATGCACCGGCCCATTGGCATAAGGAAGTGCGGCGGTTACTGTATATTTTTGATCAGATAGAGACATTGCTAACTTGCTTAATTTCGCAGCAAATATAGCAAAGATTTACAAGGCGAAAGCCAAATGGCTTAATTGAATTCCGCAACTAGTGATTTCACCGTAGGCTCATGCACTAATGGCAAAGTGATTACAAATTCTGTATAGCGATGAATATTAGGAAGTAGCTTTATAGCTCCCTGTAATTTCTCCACACTAAGTTTGGTAAGGTAAAGCCCTAATCCTCCCTTCTCCTGTTCAATACCTGTCCTGCTGAACATGTCGAATAGAAAAGGATATTGAGAAGCATCTATTCCAAGACCATTATCGATAATTTTAATATGAACCTGCTCATCTTTTGCACCTATACTTACCCTCACAAAGGACTGCATTTCTGCATATGGATTGTAAAATTTTACCGCGTTTTCAATAACGTTATTGAGAATGAGCTTAATCAAATTAATGTCAGATATAAATTTCAGGCCATCTTCAATATCAATATCAAAATGAATTTCGCGATAACCGGGGCTTGGCTGACAGGCTTTGATAGCATCTTTCACGGCATTCTTAAAATTGATCGGCTCCATTTTAAGCTCAATATTTTTGATCTTGTTGATCATCATCAGCCGCTTTAAAATGCTATTTAAATTATTCGCAGTATTGTTCAGCATTTTAAAGTAGTCCAGCGACTTAGTATCACTGACATCCAGTAAAGCCACGTTACAAAGACCCATCAAACGCGCCAAAGGTCCCCTTATATCGTGAGAAGTCTTGTAGATGAAGGTATCTAACTCCTCATTTGTATTCTGTAACTCAGCATTGGATTGCCAAAGCTCCTGTGTTCGCTCTTTGACAATATGCTCCAGTTTGTTGTTGATTTTTGTGAGTGAATCATTTTGCTTTTTGATGATCATCTGTGCATCTTCAAGCTCTTGATTATTGGTCTGAAGGACTTCCTTCTGCCTTTGAATCTTTTCCTTCTGATGATATATTTCCATATTTCTCCGTTCCAGCTCAGCACTCGTCCTGATATTGATTTGGTACCTGCTATAAATCAGAAAAACAGTGATGGCAATCAGCGTTATAACCAAAAGTAAAAAATAAGAGAATATCTTATTTTTAGACAATTCAAGATTTTTTAATTTAATGACCTCCTTGCTTTTTGCCGCCTGCTGCTTTAGCTGAATACCTTCCAGGTTCTTAGCTAAATTTTCATTGAACAGATCATTTTTTATTTCCAGGGCTTTAGCCTGGTAGTCAAATGCTCTTTTATAATCTCCCTTTTGCTCATATAATGCAGAAAATAATTGTTGATTTTTCAACATTATTTCCTTTACCCCTGCAGCCTCAGCAAGTGTTTCACTTTTTCTCAATGTTTGAATGGCCACATCTCCCCTTTGCGTCAGGAACTGAATTTTACTTAAATCGTGATAAGAGGATGCCAGTCCTAGTTTGTCATTGAGTTGTTCACGCAAAGATATAGACACATGTATGAGCGAGGTCGCAAGCTGATAATCTTTCAATTGCGTAAAAACCAGGCTCAGCCCTTCAAATGACTGCGATAATCTGTTAATACTATTAAATCTTTTTGAAATTGAAACACTCAGGTTAAAGTACTCTACAGCTTTCCCATATTCATTAAATTCCAGGCTTATCATTCCCAGGTTATTATAGGTAGTAGCTACTTCACGTATCTCACCAAGGGCCTCATAATTTTTTAGCGCCGACCGATAATATTGCATGGCGCTTTCCTTGTCCTTGAGCTTACTATATACCTTGCCAAGGTTATTCATCGCAATTGCCTGACCCCCTTTACTTTCCCCAGCTAGACTTAATGCCTCAAGTAAATAGTTGATAGCAAAGTCATAGTTCCCTGTTTGCAGGTAGGTAATGCCCAAATTATTGAGTACTGCACCTTTGCCTCTATCATCTTCAAGTAACTCGTACAGTCTTAAAGCTTCATTAAAATACTCCAGCGCAGTGTTGTAATCAGCCTGCAAATAAAAAACCACACCTATATTTCTGGTAGCAAATGCAGCACCTTGGCTGTAGCCCAAAGCATTGGCCAAATCAAGCGCTTGCCTTCCATAAGCCAAAGACAAAAAGGG
>JBGSXH010000391.1:0-6430 GCA_041751515.1 Cyclobacteriaceae bacterium
GAAATATTTATTATTTCAAAAATAGTATACTATGACTCCATCTAAGTTATCCGAAACTCAGCGCCTTAGCCCAGTGTGGCGAGTCGCATTGTTGGTCTTATGCCTCATTGTTTTGTATTTCAAATGGAGTAATGAACCGAATTTATCCGAGAAGACCGGTACACTACTGGTTGACGGTTCCATTGTGGTGCTGCTCAATGTATTTATTTACATGATCAAGCTGACGATAAAAGTGGAAGGTCATCGAATGTATTACAAGCTTTTTCCACTTCAGCTGAAATACAGTACTATCAATCTCGATGCCATACAAAAGATGAAAATTCAGGAAGTGAACCTGCTTTCCTGGGGAGGTTTGGGGCTTCGTTATAATCCTTTCAACAATACAACCGGCTATATCATTGCCGGAAAGCAAGGCGTTGCTATTGAGCTCAACAATGGTAAGAAATACGTCTTTACTTTAAAAAATCCCCAAGCGCTTATCAATAGCTTTCGGGTAAGCGCTGCATAATGTAACTTTGGGAAAAAGTATTCAATCATCTATTCCGCCCCAAATTATGCTCAGTTACTGGGAAAAAAGTCATTTCATTCAATACGATTATATTGTCATAGGTAGTGGTATAGTAGGTCTTTCCACTGCTATCGGCTTGAAGGCACATGAGCCACATGCTTCAGTGCTGGTGCTGGAGCGAGGTGTTTTCCCAAGCGGTGCCAGTACCAAAAATGCCGGTTTTGCCTGCTTTGGCAGTCTATCAGAACTGATGGTCGACAGGAAAACGATGGGCGATGCGCGCGCCATGCAACTGGTGCGCGACCGTTGGCAAGGGCTTCAGATGCTCATCGAACGCCTCGGCAAAGATGGCATCGATTACCAGCAACATGGAGGCTATGAATTGCTCCGGGAAAACGAAATGCATTTTCTGGATAGTATAGAAGATATGAACGATTGGCTGTCTCCTTCGTTTGAGCAAGCTGTCTTTGAAGATCATTCCCCGTATCTGGGAAAGTTTGCTTTTAATACGGAAAAAGTCAGGGGATTGATCTACAACCCGCTGGAAGGGCAAATTGATACAGGCAAAATGATGAAATCTCTGCTTTCCTTAGCAAGTACATTGGACATCAATATACTCACCGGCTGTGAAGTGGTAGCGCTTGATGACGCTGCTGGTACAGTCACTATCAACCAAAACCTCAATAAGGACACCATTACTTTCCATGCAAATCATCAAATAGCAGTCTGCACCAATGCCTTCAGTAAAATATTATTACCAGAGCTATCGCTAGAGCCGGGCAGGGGTATGGTGCTCGTTAGCACTCCGGTAAAATTACCCTGGAAAGGTGTTTTTCATATCGATGAAGGCTATTATTATTTCCGTAACATCCAAGGCCGTGTGTTAATCGGTGGGGGCAGAAATCTCGACATGCCGACGGAGGCGACCACGGACTTTGGTATCAATGAAAAGATAAAAGAGGCGTTAATTTCTCTGTTAAAGGAGGAAATTATTCCTGGGCAGCGTTTCGAAATTGAACATTGCTGGTCTGGCATTATGGCTTTCGGTGCCGAAAAGCAGCCGATTCTCAGTCGTGTCAGCGATAAAGTAGTGGTAGGTTGTCGCCTGGGCGGCATGGGCATTGCCATGGGCAGCTATTGGGGCGAGTCACTGAGCAAAATGATGATTTTTGAGCAGTAATGGTTTAATTTTACTATCTTGAAAGCTGTTTTTGTAAGTGCCAGCAAAATTATATGTCCCAAAAAAAATTAAGAACGCCTAGTTTACTGGAAGCACTCATTCCGGTAATTTTTTTAATCGCCTTACTCTCGACCAATGTGGCCATCTTCCAGCAGGATGCGCTGGATGGCTCTAACCAAATCGTATTAATCCTCTCGGCTACGGTAGCGGCTTTTGTCGGTCTTAGAGTGGGGGTGAGTTGGGAAACCATGCAGGACGGCGTGGTCAAGAGCATCGGCTCAGCGATGTCTTCCATTCTCATTCTCTTGCTCATTGGCGCTTTGGCAGGTACCTGGCTATTAAGTGGTATTGTGCCTGCTATGATTTACTACGGGTTGCAGATTCTGAATCCTACCATATTTCTAGTAGCTGCCTGCATTATCAGTGCGATCGTGGCCGTAGCCACTGGCAGCTCCTGGTCCACCATTGCTACTATAGGCATTGCTTTGCTGGGTATTGGTAAAGCTTTAGGGCTGGAGGAAGGTGTCATTGCCGGTGCTATTATATCTGGAGCATACTTTGGCGACAAAATGTCGCCATTGTCCGATACTACTAATTTGGCGCCTGCAATGGCAGGTACAGATTTGTTCACCCATATCCGGTACATGACCCTTACTACGGTGCCCTCAATTGTCATTACGCTGATTATTTTCCTTGTTTGGGGTTTTGTGGCAGAAACGGACGGCGCTACCACCAATATTGCTACTGTTTTGACGGCAATTGATGCAAAGTTCAATATCAATTTTTGGTTGTTTTTGGTGCCTGCCGTAGTCATATTTTTAATAATCAAAAAAATTCCTGCTTTGCCGGCCTTGCTTGCCGGAGCTTTATTGGGCGGTTTATTTGCCATCATCTTTCAACCTCAGGTCATCAGGGAAATTGCGGAGGGAGAAGGAAGCTTTGCTTACCAAAGCTATATTGCAGTGATGAAAGCCCTTTATACCAATATTGCGGTGCAAACTGACAGCGATCTGGTCAATAGCCTGCTTTCTACCAGCGGTATGGCCGGTATGCTCAATACCATCTGGCTTATTATCTCTGCCATGATTTTCGGTGGTATCATGGAAGCTGCCGGATTGCTGCAACGCATCACGGCTTCTGTTATAAAAATGGCCAACTCTACTGGTTCACTCATCGCCAGCACAGCCGGCACCTGCGTGTTTTTCAATATTACGGCATCAGATCAGTACCTGGCCATCGTGGTACCCGGCAGAATGTATGCCAGCACCTACCGCGACCGGGGCTTAAAGCCGGAAAATCTTAGCAGAACATTGGAAGATAGCGGTACGGTTACTTCTGTACTGATTCCCTGGAATACCTGCGGTGCCACCCAGTCATCTATTTTAGGTGTGGCAACATTTGTCTACTTTCCCTATTGCTTCTTTAATATAATTTCGCCATTTATGACGATATTGTACGGTTATTTAAATATCAAACTTGCCAGGTACTCAGACGAAGAGCGCTCCGAAATGAAAGCGCAACAGAAAGAAAAAGCTATTGCATAATATGTATCCGAAGAAAATTAATAAATCGGAAGTAAACGAACTTCCATTATACACCCATGAGGGAGAAATTGTCGTAGTGAACGACAATGCTACACTATCCAAAGCGCTGTTGCATATCAAACAACATAAGGTCATTGGCTTCGACACTGAATCGCGGCCGGCTTTCAGGAAGGGGCAATACTTTCCGGTATCACTCATTCAACTGGCCATTCCTGATACCGTTTATTTGGTGCGGGTACAAAAGACAGGTTTTACGCCAGCACTTGCCAGTTTTTTTGCCGATGAGCAGTATCTGAAAGTCGGTATAAGTATCCGTGATGACATCAAAGAAATGCAGAAGCTGGGTCATTTTGATGCGGAGGCCTGTCTGGACCTCAATGAAATTGCCAAGGAAATGGAAATTGAGAATGCAGGGGTGCGTAATCTTTCAGCTATTTTCTTAAATATGCGGATTTCCAAAGGGCAGCAAACCACCAATTGGGAGAATGATGAGTTGACGGAAAAGCAGCAAAAATATGCTGCTACAGATGCCTGGGTTTGCCTGGAAATATTTCAGGAACTGGCCATGAAAGGGTATATCGACATGCCCGAGTATTATACCCTTTAATGCAATGCTAAATCTGGAATTGACTCCAGCTTTTCAGTAAGCAGCGCAAAATGCTTTCTGCGAACCCTGACTTTCATATGGCAGGTATTATCAAAATCCTGCGAGACAATCTCTAGTTCATAGTCTTTTACCAGCCGCATGACATCGTTCATGGCCAGGTAATCGAAGCTGAAATTTACTGTTTCGGTGATAATTTCCTCTTTTATTGTGTTGCTGGCGATCGCTTCCGCAGCAGCTGTTTTGTAAGCATTGATCAGGCCGCTCACACCCAGTTTTGTGCCGCCGAAATAGCGGATGACCACTACTAGTGTATGCGTGAGCGTGGCTGATCGTATCTGCCCCAATATCGGGTCGCCGGCGGAGTGGTTAGGCTCGCCATCGTCATTGGCACGGTAAACACCGCCATCTTCCCCTAAGATATAAGCATAGCAATGGTGCCGAGCATCATGGTATTGTTTTTTTATGGTTTCCAGTTGCGATTTCACATCCTCTTCATCGACCACGGGCATGGCGAGGCCGATAAATTTACTGCCTTTTTCTTTATACAGACTTTCAGATGTTTGCTGTATTGTTAAATACGTGTCGTTCATTATCCGGAAATTTGTCGGTTAGCTTCCTTCATAACGTTGTTATACTTGGCTTTGGAAGCTGCTTTTTTTAACTGTGCATCAGCAGCGGTTTTATCATTATTGAGTAGATAAATCCTGCCAGCACCCAAATGCGCCAGGCTCAACAAATGGTTGGCTTCAAGGTCTTCGTCTGTAACTTTTTGAATTGCCAAAAGGTATTTCTCAAGGGCTGTGGCATTGGCTCCTGCTATGTTTTCGAGGTACAAGCCTTCGTACACTAAAGCCGCCAGCTGGTAATGTTAGCTTTCTTCGCCATGCAGCTTTTCAATCAGCGCCATGCTCTTTCCTGGATTTTTCGCTGAAAGATGTGCCTCAAGGTATAATTGGTAGTAGAAATAATTGTCGGGATAAGTATTGAGTAGCTTGTCGATGAAAGGCAAAGCTTTATGGGGTTTATCTTCATATCGCAACCAAATATGCGCCAGGTACATATTGGCTTCCGTCTGGCTGAAAATGCTCTTTCGAGTAGCTACTTCCAATTGCGATAAGCCTTTAGTAGCATTGCCTTCGCTAAAAAACCAGGCGAAAGGTTTGTACAAGGGATAAATTTCCGGGTACTTTTCTCGGTAGTAGTTATACAATCCTGTAGAAAAGTAAAACTCAGGAAATTGTGCTGTCAGATCAAAACCTGTTTTCATATAATTATATGCCTTTTTAGCCTCCTTCACAGCCTTCATGGTCTGCTGGCCATCTGCATAAAATTGAGACAAATTACTATGTGCGCCTAAAGCAAAAAAGATTGCCTCCACATCATTCGGATTTTTCTCCAGTCTTTCTTCAGAAAGCCGGGCGGTTTCTTCGAAGAGGACCACGATTTCATTGAGGATGTCCTCGTCTTTTTCCTTAGCCCGGTTTTCCCAGCTTAATGCAACGCCTTTAAAGAATGGATAAACTGGATGCTGCCCATATTTGGGCTTTAAGGTTTCTATCAATCGCATGGCCTGTTCACTTTCCATGCTATACATGTGAAAGCTGGCCTGATGGATTGTCGCTTTTGCCGTATTGTCTTCCAGCAGTGGACTTTGTGCTTTGAGTAAGCAACTCATCGTGAGTAGCAAACCCAGCCATAAATAAGACAGTTGCTTCACTGAGAATTGATGTCGGGACAGGGACAATTTATTGAAGTGCATATATGCTTTAGGCTAATTTAAAAGGGTCAGGAGTTCCTGATAACTGATTAAAAATATGGCAATTAACGCAAAACCAATGCCGAGAAGATTAATACGCTGTAGTTTCTCCCGAAATAAAATGAAAGCGAAGATGGCGGAGAATATGATAATGCTCATGTTGAATACCGGATATAGCAAAGCACCATCATTTTGGAAGGCTTCCAGGGCTAAAATCATGAAATAGATGGAAAAATAGTTCGGAATGCCCAGGTAAATCCCACCAAGAAGATTTTTCCATGCAAATGGTTTCCGCTGATAAATCACGACAGTGCTGCCAATTACTCCGGCAATAGCAAAAATGTATATCGGGAAAATGGCCTGATCTGCAGGGGTAATGAAATTCAGGTTGGCGTAGTTCATCAGTGTATCAATGATGCCACTACCAATGAAGACCGCTACCGGCAACACGAAGGCAAACTTTTCCTGCGCTTTCTTAGTGAGTTTATTTTTCGGGTTAATACTACTTAGATAAATAGCCATCAAGGCTAGTAAAATTCCTGCATAATTGAGCCAGTCAAATGTTTTTGACTCTATCTTGAAGATAAATAAGCTGAAAACCACTGGAATTGCCAAGGACATCTTGCTGGCAATAGAAGATACTGCAACGCTGTACTTCTGGGTAGTTAAGGCCATTAAATAGAACACCAGGATGAACAAACAGCCCAGCAGCAATGCCACAGGAAGCCAACTATGAGTAAAGTTCAGTAAGACGGCGAGGTTCAACTGACCGCTGAAAAGGACGCCTGTGATAATGCAAACCAGATAATTGAACACGATGGCCTGTAGAGTGTCC
>JBGSXH010000392.1:0-1906 GCA_041751515.1 Cyclobacteriaceae bacterium
TGAACCGACTGATAATAATCGATAAGCTCATGCTTCTTTAATGGTATATCGGGAAAATAAATCTTATTCGGATTTGTAATGGAAGGATGGATTTTCATAGCACCCTTAGCTTCAGCTGCTTTATGCGTTACTGGCAATAACAATGCAATTTCATCAGGATTTTTGTCATCGCGAATGTCAAGGAAAACAGGGTGACGCAAAGCGCCTGAGGGAGTAATTTCACTAAATTTTACTTGAACCACGAGCTTGGGACTTACCCATTTCACTGTATGATTTGGCTTAACAGCTTCAAAAAACGGTGACTCGGGTGAGGCTAACGGCTTTAGCACTTTCAACAAACTATTGACGGCTTCTTCTCCAAGACCTGAACCACAATGCCCATGAAAGTGAAGTTGCTCCTCTTTGTAGGTCCCCAGCAGTAAAGCACCGATGCCTGTTCTGCCACCCTGTGGCAAGGTATAACCACCAACAACAAACGCCTGTTGATTGATGAGCTTAATTTTTAGCCACTTGGCAGAACGTTTTCCATCAACATAACTTCCTGACTTTTTCTTGGCAATAATACCCTCCAGGTTTTGCTGTTTTACCCGCTCAAATAAGGCAGTGCCACTTACTTCTTTAAAGTCTGAAATTTTAATAACAGCATGCTTTTCAGGAATTGCCTGCAACAAGAAAGCCCGCCTTTCTTCCAGCGGAAGAGAGCGAACGTCAAATCCATTTAAGTAAAGGACATCAAAAATATAGTAAAGCTTGGTCGCTTTTGGATCTTTCATGAGATGAAACCTAATGCTTCCCTGACTGTCCAAGGCCACAATTTCGCCGTCCAGTACGGCTGGAAATGGAATGTCCTGCAACGCCTGAAAAACTTCTGGAAAGTTTTTTGAAAAATCCTGTTTATTCCGACTGTACAAACGTGAATGACTATCCCGAGTATCGGCAATGGCCCTGAAGCCGTCGTACTTTAACTCATAAAACCAATCGTCATCCTCAAAAAAACCAGAATGTAGCTTTGCAAGCATGGGTTGAATATAATCAGGGAAATCGTTCCCATTTTCGGAAATAGTGCCCTCGGACATTTTGCCAGCATGCCACTCTTCCACTGGCAGCTTGCTAACAAATTGATCTTTAGACTTAATCAGTAACCAATGCTTTTCATCTGTCTTGACCAAACTGAAAGCACCCTTCAGCAATTCCCCGTCAAAAGTAATTTTAAGTTTGCCCGCTGTATATTGTTTATTAATATACTCTTGAGATGTTTCCTTGTTCCGCAAAGCAAAGGTTCCAGAATCCCAGATTTGCATGTTTCCAGCACCATAGTTTCCCTTGGGTATTTCACCAGAAAATTGAAGATAAGCTATGGGGTGGTCTTCCGTATGTACTGCAAGGCGCTGCTCTCCTGCAATTAAAGATGGCCCTTTGGGCACAGCCCAGCTTTTTAAAGTTCCGTTGATCTCCAGTCGCAAATCGTAATGCAGATTTCGAGCTTCATGCCTCTGTAAGACAAACCTAAAGCCACTGTTCTTTTCTGATGCATCTGAAGACGATGGCTCGGGGGTATTGGTGAAATTTCGTTTACGATTGTACTCTTCCAGCGCCATACACTAAGAGGCTTTCTTTTTTTGATCCAGCGATGCCTGCAACTGGCTGGCCAGATCTTTGGCCTTCGTTGGTGACACCTGCATTTTTTTCACTTTCGGCTTTTTGCCTTTGGCCTTCGCATTGATAATCTTTAACAACTGCTCATTATAAGCATCTTTATATTTTCCTATATCAAAATCGTCAGTATACTGCTCTATAAGATTAATGGCCATATCCAGCTCTTTTTTAGAGGGGGCAGCATCTTTCTTCGGAAGGTCTAAAGCTGAACGATCTCTAATTTCTGCGCTGAAACGAATGTTGTATAGCA
>JBGSXH010000393.1:0-3286 GCA_041751515.1 Cyclobacteriaceae bacterium
GTGTAGGATCAGTAAAACCTCTTATAATAAAAGTATAGTAATGCCCGTCTTTAATTTCCTGACCGGAAACTCTCAACAACTGCTCCTCATTTTCTGTGTCCTGTACGATAAAATTATGGGTCTTTGCCGCAATGCGCTGATATTCGGAACCTTGTTGAAAAGTATGTCCGGCAATTAACAGATTCTCGCCTTCTTCATTGAGCAGGTTAATGGCGGGCGTATCGGAAGAAAGATGTACAATACGCATCATCGCATTTCCGGCAGCAGGCGCTTCAGTGCTGTCATGCAATACTAAGAGCCCCAGCTCGCTTCCCAAATTGTGCACAAAAACAGAATACGCATTATCTTCCTCAAACGTGATGGTGGTATCAATTAAGGCATTGCTCGCATTGCTGGCATTGAATTTAATGTTCCGGTTTCCAGGAAAAAACTGACGATAACCAATGTAATCGGTATATTCAAAGGGCAAATTGTTAATTCTTTGATTGCTGGCCAGAATATCCAACGCGGGGGCATCGGCTGCGCCATGAAACATGGCCACAAATGCTACCGGGGTAGGTTCCGGCATGTCATCATCGTTCAGACAACCGGACAATAAAATGGGCAAGCTTCCCAGAAAAAGGCATAATTGAATGCGCAGAAAAAATCGCATAGTACTGTTCGTTTTCATTACTCTTAGATATTAAAAATGTCGCTCAACTGTATGGATGTACGAAGTTTCTTTCCGGTCCACATTCCACAGACACATTTTTTACGCTAAAAGTTGGAAGCCAAGCTTTACGAGGCTATCGCTAAAACAGTGAAACAAAGGGATTTCATTTACAGTATTTACTCCAAATCTCCCCACAAAGTTGATTAAGCAACCAATCTACTATTGCTCAATCAAATCAAAAGCAGATTTTTGCTCTTTCGCTACTCGATTAATTTCCACTCTACTACGTGGAAAATATTCCGGATAGTTGGTATTGATGAAGTGTATGAGCCTTTCTCTCACAATACAACGCAAATCGTAGGTGGCAGGAGAATTGGTCGCAGTCATCAATATGCGGATTTCCATGGTTTGCTCGGTGGTATCAGAAACCTGCACCGCCCATTTATTTCTATTCCACAGCGGCTCCTGCTCGAGTATTCTTTTGGCTTCGGCACGGATGTCTTCCACCGGAATGCGGAAATCTGTATATAAATACACGGCACCCAGCAGCTCACCGGAATTACGCGTCCAGTTCTGGAAAGGCTTTTCAATAAAGTAAGTGATAGGTAAAACCAGGCGTCGCCAGTCCCATATGCGCACCACGACGACATAGGTGAGGTTAATTTCTTCCACCCAGCCCCATTCACCTTCCAGCACCACGGCATCATCAATTCTTATGGGCTGCGTAAAGGCAATTTGCAAACCTGCCATTAAATTGGCAATGGATTTCTGCGCAGCGAAACCGATAATAATGCCCGCCACACCTGCAGAAGACAGCAGTCCTGCCCCAACAGAGCTAAGGCTGTCAATGCTCAGAAATAAAATCGAAAGACTGATAATGAAAATGATAACAATAAAGAGCTTCTTCAAAAAACGCACCTGGGTGGTCACTTTACGTTCTTTCACATTATCAGCTTTGGATATATCATATTTCTGGAGCAGCACCTCTTCGAAAACATACATCAGCTTGACGAGCACGAAAGTCACTGCCGATATCGCCAAAACGGTCGATAATGTTGACAATTGATGCTTGTAGCCATCCTGAAGTAAGCTAGAGAAATTGAGCAGCAACAATAAAATAAAGACTGGCAAAGCCACCTGAAGTGCTATGCCTAAATGCTTTACTATTGCCCTGACGGTTCTTGCTTCCTCTCCTTTGCTAAAATATCGCAGCACCTTAATGATGATGTAGTTAAGGACAACTCCTACCACTACACTCCCAATCACAAATGCGGACACCAGTAAAGGATTACTAAATTCTTCGACGATTTGTACTAATGTTACCATACTTCTCAGTACTACTTAAACATTTCGATGAAATTCTCACGATTTCCATCAAATAATGACTAAGATAATAGCTTTTATACTTGAATAATAGCGTTGTAACGGGCCAATATCATCAATGTTACGTGCTCATTTTGGAAGCTGCATTCAGGTCAATTTCAAACCGTTGTTCTCTCAAAAAAAAATTGACAAGTGCTATATGCAAGTTTTTGAATTGCTGAAAAAAAGAGGTCGACGACTTACTTTGTTGATTTGCAGAAAGCAATTTTCAAGGAATTATGATATTGTACTCATGCGTCGGACCAAATTGGAAACTATCATTCAGCACCTTGACATTTTTTATTATTTTTATACCTTTAAATAATATCATAAATAATGCGAAGAAGTGGGTTTATAATGGAACTTTTGTTTAATTTAAAATTTGGTATTTGATTACAGATGAGGTGTAAAAATTATATTCCGATTTTATATGCTGTAAACACCGAAAACCAACTATATTAAGGAAAACTCTATATTATCTATCCTTTTAATAGTGAGATACTTAACAACAAGAGAGCAGAACATTTAAAAACATTTTCTATAAATAAAGGCATTCATGGCTAAACTGAAAAACATCATAAAGCAACTTTCAGAAAAGGATTATCAAACGATATACGATTCTCTTATAGAAAGCAACGCTGAAAAATCCGCCTATTTGCTAAGGTCTCTGCGGGAAAAGCACCTCTCTGATAATAAAGTAATGATTGAGCTGGACGTGAACACCAATGCGTACTATACACTACGTTCCAGGTTAAATCAGAAAATTGAGGAGTATCTACTGCAGCAGATGGAAAGTCCAAGAACGGACATTCTGAAAAAGGTGGCGAGTATCAACGAGATAATACTTACCAAAAAGCAGGCAATTGCCATCGCCACTTTAAAGAAGCTGGAAAAGGAATTGCTGGATTATGACCTTTCCAATGAACTTACCATTGTCTACAAATCTCTGAAGAAACTGCATATCAATATGCCGGACTACTTCAGCTATAGTCAGCTATATAACAAGCATGTTGCCTATATGCTTGCGGTAGACAAAGCAGAAGATTTGCTGGCGGAGTATTTTAAAAAATACGGTAATTACTCGCTTACAGGAGAGGACCGTGATAAGTTGGAGCTTTCACTGCTTAGCAAAACCATGAACAACGTTTGTGCGCTTTATGACTCGCACAGGCTATATGTTTACAAAGGCTGTATTAATATTTTCCACCGTCTCTTTGTGGAAGATGAGGAATCTATGGAGGGCGATCTTGAGCCCATAGAGGATATTTTGAA
>JBGSXH010000394.1:0-2847 GCA_041751515.1 Cyclobacteriaceae bacterium
GGCTTGAAGGTCTGGTCGCGCCTGGGAGTAGGCAACGAAGCCAGATTGCTGCTAGACCAGCCCGATGAGCTGGTAGCCACTTCCTTGGGCATCAATACATTCAGCCGCTATGAACTATCTTCACCGGTTTTAATTGAAGACACGGTATTCATTGGCTACGAGCAATATACAGACGGACTTTTCCCAATCGGTTACGATAAAAATTCCGATGCCAACGAACATACGTTTTTTAATGTACGCGGCACCTGGCAGCAAAACCTCAATTTGCAGGGAAGCCTGATGATCCGACCTGTATTTGGACAGGCGCAGTTAGTAACTTCAGTTGAAAATGTTTCAAAAACCTCCTCATTTTCAGTTTATCCCAATCCGTCCCGAGGAAATTTGGTCGTTCATGGGAGTCATGATCAATTGAATATTTATGATGGCCAAGGACGTGAGATCAATTTTACCACCGAAAAACATGCTGAAGAGGGCACCAACGTTCAAATTACTGATGCAAAACCCGGAATTTATGTATTGAGGCTATGGAATAATGGAGAAGTTTATAACTTTAAGCTTATCATTCAAAATTAACAACCATGGAAGATATCACAGTAGAGGAACTAAAGCAGCGCATAAGCAAGGAATCATTGCATATCGTAGATGTTCGGGAGGAATGGGAGTATGTCGAAAAGAACATCAAAGCCATTAATATTCCCCTAGGAGAATTACCTGCCCGTATCGACGAAATTCCTGCTGACAAGGATGAGGAGTTGATTGTACATTGCAAATCGGGTGCCCGCAGCGGTCGTGCCAAGAAGTACCTTGAACAGCAGGGCTTTACCAAAGTCAGAAACCTATTGACGGGCATTGAAGGCTATATAGCACAACCTTAAATGCCCATTAAGTAAACACAAACGGCGCAGGGCTGTAGCAGAGCACAAATATTAACAACGCCAGCCAGCCCAGCCACTTTCTCCCCTGGCTTAAAGGTCGATCTTCCAAAGCCCTGGGATGATGAATACCGAGCACCCTGCCCAACAGAAACGAAAATGCGAGCCAGCCATAAAATCCTTCAAAATTCGGAAAGATATAATTGATCAGTAATTGCACACTAAAAACCGCCAGAGCGATCAATATCTGTTCTTGCCGTGAACGTGCCAATTGTTTGAAGACAATGAATAGAAAACCTCCGTATAATAGAAGGTCCAATAGGATAGATTCTGGAGATTTGAAGACGCTTGGTATACCCAAACCGGCAAAGCCCACGAAGAGCAGAAACAAGCCCGATGAAATGCGTTTATGGTGCTTATAACCTACCAGTCCATAGAGTATGTGCCCTCCATCCAACTGCCCGATAGGAATCAGGTTAAGCGCAGTGAAGAATAGCGCCAAAAAGCCTGCAAATAGAAACGGATAATGGATCACTTCCGACTTATTGGGCATGCGTTCCGGATCTGCGATATATTCGCTGAACCACCAGAAAATGATATTATTGCCAATTTCCAATTTGAGCGCATCCTCATCTCCATCCCCATAAACGTGATCGGCGTAGTCGAGCCCATACTCGGCATATTCAGGATGTGCCTGGAAAATGTATTCTGGCTCCGGTAAATGGGTAAAGCCATAGAATAGTACACACAGAGCAACCACAAACCCTGCTAACGGCCCGGCAATCCCAATATCAAAAAACTCCTTACGGCAATGGATGGCATCTTTAATTTTAATAAAAGCACCCATAGTGCCCAGAAAAAAAGATCCGAGCCAGAAAGGAATATAATACGGTAAAGACACATTTACTTTATGGTATTTCGCCGTAAAATAGTGCCCGAACTCATGTACCGTAAGAATACCTAAAAAGGGAATGGAGTAATAGAAACCATGCAGGATGTCAGCCCATTCCATTGTATCTTCTCCAAAAAACACCGACCGGTTATGAATCCATTCTGCCCCGGCAAAGGTGGTCGTTGCCAGGGTTAGTAAAAATAATGCGCCTTGAATTAAGTGTGTTTTCTGCCTATTTTCCTGCTGCATCTTTAAAAATATCGAATAAAATTTCCGGCTGAGTGATATGAAAGGTGTCAATGCCTACTCCATTTGCGGCTGCTATATTATGAGGATTATCGTCCAAAAACAACGTTTCTCCTGCAATCAAACCTGCATCATGCAATACATGTTCAAAAATAGCCGGATCAGGCTTGCGCATGCCTAACAAGTGAGAGTAATAGGCCTTCTCAAAGAAATCGTCCAGCTCATTTTCAGGAAAATGTTCCGCTACAAAGGCGTTGATCTTTTTCAGATGAATGGCATTAGTATTGCTCAGCAGGTAGAGATTATACTGCGATCGCAAAGTTTTTAGCAATTTCAGTGCTTTGAGTGGAATGCCCAGTAACATGGAGTTCCAGCCTTCGTCCAGAAGATCGTCCATAGCCTCCTGCTTAACGAGTGAGCGAATGCCATTGCGAAAAGCCAGATCGTCGATCTTCCCCATTTCATACTCCACCATCAGCGGATGCGCCAGGATATCCGCTACAGGAAAATCAGTGGCTTTAGCAAGCTTCCGAAAAGCCTGCATGCTGTTATCAACATTAAGGGGAAGAATCACCCCACCCAGATCGAACAATAAATTTTTTGCTTTAATATCAGACAAAATAATCAGTTTAGGTTTGTGAATATAAACACAAATATGTAACATTGCAGTCCCAAATTCAAGCAAAAACTTGAATCGGGCCTATAGCTCAGTTGGTTAGAGCACCTGACTCATAATAAATGAGCTATAGGATAGTAAAGTGTTGATAATCAAAGGATTAGAAACAAACGTTCTTTAAAGTAGTTTGTATTTGCCCGTTTCTTGCCCGTTTTTGGGTG
>JBGSXH010000395.1:0-5619 GCA_041751515.1 Cyclobacteriaceae bacterium
TTAGATTAAGCCAATATTCCTTCCTCGAAAAGTATGGTCAACGCTTAGACTTGCGCTTTAAGAAGGCACAACTTTTCAGAATATAATTTTGTATTCACTGCAAGTGCGGTGGCAAATTTTGAGACGATCTATTATTTTTTATATTTTATATGTGAGAATTAGTCAATGCCAGCAGCCTTACAACATGCCTCTCATAAATTAACAATTTGTTAAAAATGAATTCATGGGAATGGGTTCTTCCCTTGACAGATCACAGCTGAAAAAGATGAGTATTCATCAGTTATCCAGTGAAGGAAGTCCACGACATGCCATTGCGCAAGCTTACCACAAATATTTATTCCTAAACTGTTCCTCCTGACAGAAAAAACACTTAATTTTGGCCTGCAAATAAAACCTATATTTATTTGCCATGAACATCGACACCTCAAAGTTTCTATTCGAAGCGCTTACCTACGACGACGTCCTTTTACTCCCCGGATATTCTGAAGTATTACCGCGTAATACCAATACTGCTACAAAGCTTACCAAAAACATCACCCTCAATATTCCGCTGGTTTCCGCAGCGATGGATACGGTAACGGAGTTTGACCTAGCCATTGCCATGGCGCTGGAGGGAGGCTTAGGATTCATTCATAAAAACATGACCAAAGAGGCGCAGGCCGAGCAGGTGCGCAAAGTCAAGCGATCGCAGAGCGGCATGATCCTGGACCCCATTACCCTTCATATTAATAGCAAAGTAGGCGATGCCGTACAAATTATGCGCGAGCATGCTATTGGAGGAATTCCGGTAGTGGATGGTGACAACAAGCTTATCGGCATTATTACCAACCGCGATTTACGCTTTCAGAAAGACATGAATGTCGATATCGATAAGATCATGACGAAAGAAGGGCTTATCACTGCGGAAGTCGGCATAGACTTGAGCAAGGCTGAGGACATTTTGCAGGAATATAAAATCGAAAAACTTCCTATTGTAGACAAATCGGGAAAATTGAGCGGCCTGATTACTTATAAGGATATACTAAAAAAGAAAGACAGGCCTAATGCCTGTAAAGATGAGTTTGGAAGACTTCGCGTGGGCGCTGCCGTAGGTGTTACGCCGGATATTTTCGATCGTATTGAGCTTTTAATGAAAGCTGGCGTGGATGTCGTCAGTGTAGATACGGCGCACGGTCATTCCAAAGGAGTGATCGAAATGACGAAAAAAGTAAAAGCAAAATACCCTGATCTTGAATTAATTGTTGGCAATGTGGCTACTGCCGAAGGTGCCAAAGCGCTGGCAGAAGCAGGAGCTGATGCAGTAAAAGTAGGTGTAGGCCCCGGCAGTATATGTACAACTCGTATCATTGCCGGTGTGGGGATGCCACAACTCAGTGCAGTATATGAAGCAGCAAAAGCCTTGAAACCTTTCAATGTGCCTGTAGTTGCCGATGGAGGCATCCGATTTAGTGGGGATGTTGTTAAGGCCATTGCCGGCGGAGGGCATACAGTAATGATAGGTTCCCTGCTTGCAGGCACCGAAGAAGCGCCGGGAGAGGTAATCCTTTATGAAGGCCGTAAGTTTAAAAGCTATCGCGGCATGGGCTCATTAGAAGCCATGGAAGATGGCTCTAAAGACCGTTACTTTCAAGATGCTGAAGATGATATTAAAAAGCTGGTCCCGGAAGGTATTGTCGGACGGGTACCCTATAAAGGACTTGTCTCAGAGGTGCTGTATCAGCTTATAGGCGGCTTAAAGGCTGGCATGGGATACTGTGGCGCTGCAACCATTCCCGACCTTCAGGACGCTAAGTTTGTGAAAATTACCGGTGCCGGTGTCAAAGAAAGTCATCCGCACGATATTACCATCATGAGGGAAGCTCCTAACTATAATAGCAGATAAAAAACATAAAACCGATTACAAGAGGCCACGCTACTGTGGCCTTTTTTGGTTGGAACCGAATCAGCGCTACCGTTTATTTGCTATTTAAAGCATTTGCCCATATTCCAGTTTTTTTTAAATGCGCATTCCTTTAATTTGCATTATATTTATTGTCTTGTAAGCTTCGCAAAGGCAAACACCAAAACAGTTACATGTTATCGCTTAAAAATTTCACTCGCATTTGTATTCTCCTGGCCATTATCAGTTGGATTTCCCTTCTGGTGACTGATCTGGTGATTCTTTTCAGTGACATCAATAATATCAATGCCGGCATAAGTCCGGAAATACCTTCCCTGCTTCTTAACCTTTTCCTGGTTTTTGTCTTCCTTTTTTATAAATACCGTATTGGTAAAACCGATGGTGTGGACTTTATCGCCATGCTCTGGAAAGTATTTGTCATAGGCATGCTCACAACGTTGGTATCCGTCGGTATTATGGCCTTCTATTATGTATTGGGCAATAGCCAGCTGACACAAAACTTATTGCTGATAAACTTTTTCTATCATATTAATTTAGGCCTTATCGCTGCCTTTCTTATCAGCACCTTTATTACCTGGAAACGACTGATTTTATATCAAAAGTCGAAAAAGCTCATCCGCGTATGGCAAATTTTTGAATATTCATTACTAGCCAGTGTATTGTTTAACTTCTTTCAGTACAATATCTTCGATCCCTTTTTTAATCTGATTTTCAGCTTATTATTTGCGATGGGTCTGATATTATCTGTCAATTTAAAGTGGGTTGCGTATTTGAATTTCAAACAAAAGTGGAAAAGTATTCTTCTGCTCGTTTTTGTAATCATATACCTGTATTACTTCCTGAACAATTTGATAGATTATTCGAATAATCATAATCTCATCACAGATCTGGTGAATAATGTCTTCATCCTTGCCCTCTTTGCATTTATATTTCTTTACTCCATTTTCTCACTGTTAGTGATTCTGTTTAACCTTCCGACCAGCTCCGTATTTGAGCAGAAGTTGGAGGAAGTCATGAACTTTCAGCGTTTGAGCCAATCGATTCAGGCTGGTCAGAAAGAAGACCAGGTATATGAGATTTTACTGGACAGTGCATACAGTGCTGTCATGGCAGATGCCGCCTGGATGGAATTTGAGGATAAAGACAATGAAGAGCTAAGGGTGCTATTCAGGAATACCAATGACAAAGAAGTAGGAACTATTAAAAATTACTTGGCCCAACGCAAGATTCGCAATTTGCTGGACAAGCGGCTTGGGCGAAAGACCAATGCAGTGCAACTCATCAGCTCACTGAAAGACGCCAGGTTCAAGTCCGTACTCTTAGTACCGCTGGTAGTACAAAAGCAAAAAATAGGCTCTCTGGCACTGTTGAAGGAAGTAGAAGAAGGCTTTAACAGGGAAATGATTGACATTATCAACACTTTTGCCAATCAGGCCTGTATTTCTATTGAAAATTTTCGTTTACTGGCAGAGGCACTTGAAAATGAGCGTTATAAAGAGGAGCTGAAAATTGCCAAGAAAGTTCAAAGTAGTTTGTTGCCTAAGTCTTTGTATTTAAATGATGCTTTTGAAATCGCGGCATTTTCAGAAGCCGCCGATGAAGTAGGTGGTGACTATTATGATGTCTATCGTATCAATGATCATAAGTTTGCGATCATGATAGGCGACGTCTCGGGAAAAGGCACCTCAGCGGCATTTAATATGTCACAAATGAAAGGCGTCTTTCACAGTCTTGTACAACTGGACTTGCCACCGGATAAATTTCTTATTCACGCTAACAATGCTTTGAGTCGCTGTTTGGAGAAAACATCCTTCATTACGGCAAGCTTATTTATTATCAATACCGAACGCAGAGAAGTAGAATACGTAAGAGCAGGACATTGCCCGACATTGTATTATAATAGCGCAGCCGACACCACCAATTTCTTCAAAAACAGAGGTCTGGGGCTTGGTATATTACGCAACGACAGCTTTGAAAAGTACGTACACGTGAACAAGTTTAGTTATTCATCGCAGGATGTGCTACTCATGTATACAGACGGCATCACGGAAGCCACTAACCATGATGGTATGGAGTATGGCTACGAAAACCTGCAACTGATTGTAAAACAATACCATAACGAGTCACCTGATTATATTCAGAAAAAGATAAAAGATGACTTATATGACTATTCCGGGAACCAACCTATAAACGACGATTATACAGCACTAATTATTAAGTTTAAATAAGTAGTCAACAACTTAGAAAGCTATACCCCGTATATTGATTATGATAGATATTAACTCAGAAATTGAAGGCTCCTACTTTATTATCAGAATATCAGGCGATGTTGATGCCAGCTCTTCAATTCATTTAGATAATGCTATTGCAGATGCCATTAACAAGCAGCCCAAGTATATTTTAATTGATTGCAGTGATTTGAATTATATATCCTCCGCCGGTTTGGGTGTATTTATGTCGTACTTACAGGAATTTGAAGCTAAAGATATAGAGCTTGTGGTGTTTGGTCTCAGTAAAAAAGTATTTAATGTATTTGAGATTTTAGGATTAGATCAACTATTGCGAATTACAGAGACAGAAGGGCAGGCTAAGAAAATAAATGCATGATTCATAAGTTTAAAACATCTTGTAGTAAAGAGAAACTTCGTGAGATACGGAAGTTTGTTATAGGCGTTCTTGAAGAATACGGCTTATCCGATGTGGACATCAATAAATTAGTTTTGGCCGTTGACGAGATCTGTGCAAATCTTATCATCCATTCCCATAATTGTAACGAAAAAGAGTTTATAGAACTACGCATTAAGATTAAGAAAGGGGAAGGCATTACCTTTGAAATTACAGACCAGGGTATAGGCTTTAATGCCAGGGATTATCATGAACCTAATCTTAATGATATTGTCAAACAAAAGAAAAAAGGCGGCGTTGGTCTATTACTTGTGAAGCGAATTATGGACAATATCGAATTCAAAAGTGAAAACAGCCATAATACCTGTCGTTTATATAAGAAGTTAGGCAGCTAAACTACACTATCATTCCCGCAATTGCTGGAAATTCCATTTATTTTCTGTTATCTTTCGTATTTTATCAGCAACGATATTCCTTGTATGGTATCTCATAAGCACATCTTAATTGTCTTATTTACCCTTTGCCTCTGTGCCTGCAAATCCACAGAAAAGCAACCTGAAGCAACCCCGCTTTTTACCTTAGGTGATGAGTCCTTTTATGAGGATGAGTTTCTTTATGCATTTAATAAAAATCGAAATGTTGAAGATTCTGTCTATTCTGAAGATGACCTGAAGGAGTACCTGGAGCTATTCGTTAATTTCAAGCTCAAGGTAGAAGAGGCTTACGCGCTTAATTTGCACGAGTCTTCCGAATTCAAAGCAGAGTTGGAACAATACACTGAACAGCTTGCTAAACCTTATCTAACCCATCATGAAGTGCGGGAAGATCTCGTCGAGCAGGCCTATGAGCGCATGCAATATGAAGTGAAAGCTGCACATATCTTATTTGAGGTAGATGAAAACGCGAGTGCAGAAGATACTTTGGCAGCCTACAATAAGGCATTAGCGGTAAAAGAGGAAATTGAATCTGGCAAAAAATTTGGCGAGATGGCCAGAAAATATTCTGATGATCCCTCTGTTGTTTCCAACCAAGGAATGCTGGGCTATTTTTCTGCTTTTCAGATGGTATTTCCTTTCGAGGAGGCTGCATATAAT
>JBGSXH010000396.1:0-5542 GCA_041751515.1 Cyclobacteriaceae bacterium
ATGGAATGGTGAATATTTTTCATATCAGAATTATTGCTTTTGAATGACCTTATGGGTAGTTCTTCCTTTTGAATGCTGAAATATGAGCAGATAAATGCCATCCGGGAGGTTCAGAGATTGAATTTCCACCTGATGTTTTCCACTTTCCTGCTTACCATCTACTACAGTTTTAAGAATGCGATTCTGCATATCGCGCAGCTCTATGAGCACCTCATCGCTGGTCTCCAAGTTGTATTTAATTTGCATTGATTCGGAAAATGGATTTGGATAAGTGCTCAGCAAATCCTGCAGCGTTTCTTCCGCAATGCTGGTAACGGTTGCTGTACCGAAAGTCCAAACCGTGCCTTCAGTAAGCTCCTCGTTATTCAGGCCGTCAATTCTCCAATACAGATTGCTGCTGTTAGGCAAAGCCTCTGGAGCAAATGTCTTTGTTGTTACACCTTCTGCTATGAGCTGAAGTGCCTCCGGATTATCTCCTGCATAAACATTATAGGTAGCAGCATTCCCACGCCATTGAAGACTAAGTCCGCTCATGGGTACATTGTCTGCCTCCTGCGCTGGTGTAGGAGAAAATGCCTGCATGGGTTTTTCCATAAATAATCCGGCGACTTCAGCAGCGGAAAGTGGATGTGAAAAGATTTTCATTTCATCCAGTATACCTTTGTATGGTGCATTTTGCTGGCTTGAGTTTCCAATATAAAAGGCACCGGTATGTTCGATACTTCCTGATGTGTTGTCCACTGTGGTTGCGATTGGCTCTCCATTGATATAAAGCTTCAATTCGCCTTCTTCCACATTTCTAATGGCCACTACATGCAGCCAGTCGTCCTGATTAAAATTTGTGGCATCTGCACTTACTTCGCTTTTAATGACATTATCATCTACACCAAATCGAATATTATTGTCTTTCAATTCCAGTCCGTACCATTTACCGGTTCTGCCATTTGCACCGGCTTCAAAAGAACCCTTATGAAACACGTAAGCAGGAGTAGTGTAATCTGAGTTTTTCATCCAGAAAACGACCGAAAATGAACTTTGCGCCATATTAAGCTGCTGCGCCGATGCCACAGCAATATGTGTGGTTGCACTTGCACCGGAGAAGGTTATAGCGTTGTTCAATTTTCCATTGGTCAATACAGAACCTCTTAAGCTACTGAGCTTGCCAGTGCTTCCATATTTACTTGATTCTTTTAATGAATCAGCTGCAATAGCATCAAAGCTCCAATAGGCCAACAGATGGTCAGCTCCCGGTGCAGCCGGTAAGGCTATGGTACTTACGGTAATACTATTGCTATAGGCTGATGATTTTTCATCGGTATCTATGGCTTTAATACGGTAAGTGTAAGTTGTTCCTTCAGCAAGTGCTTCATCGTCAAAAAGTGTTTCTGCAGCATCTATACGAGCGACTTCCTCAAATTCTGCTGCTGCTCCCTGCTTTCTTTCGATTACGACCTTGGTTGCAAGGGGCTCATTATTTTTCCATCGAAGCTGAATCGTGGTATAGGTAACTTCCACCAATTCTAAATCTGTAGGCGGTCGCAGAAAACTTTCTGCTGCTTGCTCCAATAAGCTATTCAGATACACTTCAAGATTGCTATAGCCACTTTCATGTAATAATGCGCCATCGGCATCATCTTCAGGATCAAGACCGTTGGCTTCCTCCCAGGCATCTGGCATACCATCATGGTCGGTATCTATCAGTGCCGGTGCTGAGAATAATTGAGGCCATCCGCCAACAGTTTCCTGCGAATCGATAATTCCACTATTAGCACCATAAGCACCACCAAAATTGGTCGTTCCAGTAGCTACTTCTTCTAGAATTCTGAGATCAACAGCATCTTTAGAAGGGTAATTGGCTCCGGCCTTCGCCAGCACACTGGCATAAGCTGCCTCAGCAGTTTCTGTAGATACCTCGCTGAAATCAAATGGAGCATCCATTTTTACCAATGCCAGTTGATCTGCTGGAAGTCGTTGAACACCACCTGCCCAATTATCGGCAGTAACTTCTGGAAAACCTTCCACGAAATTGCCAATGACATGCCATTTCCCCAGCTGGTCTAAACTATGTGTAGACACATCAACTATTCGATACCGCTTTTCATCATTGGGTGTCGCTGGGCCAGCCTTATAATAGTTGTTGACCAGGTTATGATTGCCACCTTCACCACCGTAAGCATTATTGCCTCCCCAGTTGTAATTGACATTGTTTCTGTAATCAACAATTTCATTCTCAGGTGTTGTCGTGTATCGTGCACCATTAAACCTTGGTGTTCTGCTGGAGTGGTGCGCAAACAGGTTATGATGGAAAGTCACCGACATACCACCCCAAATGCCTCCATAACCGTGTCGGCCTTTATCATGAACCGACTCGTAAAGACTTTCGCTCAGAATACACCACTGCATGGTGAAATTTTCGTTGTCATAAAAGCTGCTGATTTCATCAGTTGCCCAACTCATAGAACAGTGGTCGATAATGATATCCTTGTTTTGTCTGCCCCAGAGTGCGTCCAGCTCACGACCTGTAATATCGCCAGGTCTAAAACGCAAGTAGCGTATAATAACATTATTTGCATCCACTATAATGCCACTGCCTTTTATAGTAATGCCGTCTCCAGGAGCTGTTTGACCAGCAATGGTAAGGTTACCACTTCTAATACGGATGTCGGTAGCCAGGTCAATATTTCCGGAAACACGAAATACGATCGTTCTGGCACCTTGCATTTCCAGTCCTGCTCTAAAGCTGCCTTCGCCGGCATCATTCAAATTGGTCACTTCGTAGACGACGCCACCTCGGCCTCCGGTTGTAAAGCGGCCGGAGCCTTCCGCACCAGGGAATGCAAGCTGCTGCCCCTGCACCACCTGGCAGAGTATTGTCAGAGAAAATATGATATAGTAAATTTTTTTCATAAGCTTCGAATTCAGAATTGAAATGGCTGCCATTCAAAAGAAAGCAGCCATTTCCTATTAGTATCCAGGGTTTTGATCTGCTGATCCTAGTGCGGTATTGAGGTTAATGACAGAGATTGGGAAAGGGCGCAACACCTTGAGTGTTCCATCTCCAAATGGATTACCCACCCGTCGTACTTCTCTGTTCCAGGCAAGGTTTCTTTCCACCAGCTTATTGGTACGTTTCAGATCGAACCAGCGGTGATATTCGCCCATCAACTCTCTGGCACGTTCATCGAGAATAAAGTCAATATCTACCTGACCAGCTACAACTTCCATCTCGGTCTCTGCACCCGGCAGTGCAGCCCTTCTTCTGACTACATTGATTCTGTCCGCAGCAGCACCTGCATTACCGGCCATGAGGTGTGCTTCGGCCGATAATAGATACGTTTCTGCTAATCTTGCCAAAAACATATCGCGACGGCTACTTCCATTATTTGAAAATACTGAACCGGGATCGTCAAACTTGCGAATAGCAGGAGTAGCGGCATTCATTTGCGTATTCAACGAAGCTTCCCATTCCTCAGAGAAAGGCCTAACTTCAGCGTTAGCACGATTAGGATTTGCAGCCCTCCAGGCTGCAATATCTACCCATTCATGCGCAAAGAAAATCATAACCGGCAATTGGTCTCTACTGTCGCGCTGGGTATAATATTGATAGTATCCGTAGTCTGTGGTACCATCTTCTGCAGTAGCCTGATAGATTTCTGTCATAAAAGTCCCTTCCCAACGAGCATCATACTGACCCGTTTCGCGGAACACATCAAAAGCGTAGAGTGCCGGAACAAGGCCATAGCCGCGGTTAGGATACCCATATTTCTGACCTTCCCCACCATAGTATGGGCCAAACCAGTAATTTTGCTTGTTACCATCTCGCAATAAATCCTGCATAGAAGCCTCACTGTATTGCACTGAAAAGAGCACTTCTTCATTTTGCTCATTGCCAGGCCAGAAAAGTTCTTCAAACGTCAGGTTAAGACCTTGTCCTGAAATGGCCTCATCCGCATAGCTTGCCGCAGTACTAAAATCCTGCTGGGCATCGGGACTATAAGGTTGATGACCTCTTGTAAGGTAGACTTTTGATAAGAAATGTCGCACTACACGCTTGCTGACGCGGCCTGGCTGTTCAGGACTTTCCGGAACTAACTCCAACGCAGTAGTCATATCTTCTATTATTTGCGCATACACTTCTGTGGATGGCGCCTTAGGGAAAGACAGCTGTACTTCTGTCACCCTTTCAGTTACCAGTGGTACATCGCCAAAAGATTGGACCAATAAGAAATAGTATAAACCACGAAGAAACCTGACTTCACCTTCTCTGGCTTCCAACTGCGGGAACGGCTCAACAGTTTCGCGGAAATGTAAGGCATTATTGGCTAGTTGAATGGCATTGTACAGGTCCTGATAGAACATTCTAACGAATTGCGTTCCATTTACCTCTGCAGCTGTCAGCTCCTGATAATTCAGCAAACCAACTGCAGGGGGGTTTCCCCTGCCACTGGTAAATAGGTCAGTGCCTAAGGTAAAAACAAAAGGATCTCCCCCATAAATTCCTCTTAATGAGGAATAATTGACATTCACCAGGCTTTCAAATCCGGATGAAGTAGTATAAAATTCATCTCCGAAAACCGTACCCGGATTTTCTTCTTCTAAAAAGTCTGCACAAGAAAAAAGCAGGCATAGCGAAAAGATACAGAGAATACGATATGATTTCATCTTTACAAAATTATTTTTCGAGCGTGTTATTTTGTTGGCTGTCATGATCTTAAAATTTAAGGTTAACGCCTAGCTGATAAGTTACCGAAGCATTACCGGTGTTTTCCAGCCCCATGCCTGCCCATTCAGGATCGAAGCCATCGTAATCGGTAAATACAAATGGATTAAGGACATTGACATAAACCCTTAGGCCTTTTAACCTAGCTCTTTCAAGCACATCTGGTGAAAAATTGTAGCCAAACAGGATATTTTGAATTTTTACAAAAGATGCGTCTTTGTAAAAGGCGACTTCGTCATACTCTGTACCAGGATCATTTGGCCGTGGATAGGCATTGGTTTCATTGCCGCCATGAACGTTATTGGCATTCATATAATAATCGATATTCAGCTTGGCCCTTCCTCTGTCGCGTAGGTTGGTAAATTCATGATGAAACGGACTGAAGACCTGCACTCCCTGCCTTGTAAATAAGGTTGCACTCAGGTCAAAACCCTTATATTCAAACTGAGTTGACATGCCGCCTGTCCAGTCAGGAATAGGTGAGCCAATTACAGTATAGTCATATTCAGGATTGATGTTGCCATCTGGTTGACCTTCAGGTCCTGATAAGTCTCTAATTTTTATCTGACCGGGCACCCTGTTAAATAATGCTGCTTCATCGCGTTCACTTTCCTGCCAAACCCCGTCTGAAATGTAGGTATAGTTGACATCAATTGGCTGTCCGATAAACCATTCGTTACCCGGCATATCTTCATTGCCATTCACGAGCTCTACTATTTCATTTCTGTTTCTGCCAAAATTGAAAGAAGTAGTCCATCTGAAATCATTTGTTTGAATATTGACGGTCCTTAAAGAAAGCTCAATACCGCTATTGCGAACAGA
>JBGSXH010000397.1:0-3164 GCA_041751515.1 Cyclobacteriaceae bacterium
TCACATTCTTGTATTCTTCATCCTCCTGAAAAAGGATAGGATCTCCCTTACGTTGAGGAATACTTACTGGTACGATCTCCGGCTTGAAGAACCCGCTTTCAATTGCTGCTGCAGTCCTTTTATAGGATTGAATGGCATAATCATCCTGTTCTTCACGGGAGATGTTCATCTCTTTGGCCGTGTTGTCTGCGCAATTGCCCATTGGAAATTTATTATAAACTTCCCAAAGGCCGTCTTTCAATAAGCCATCTACCATTTCACCGTTGCCGTATTTCTGACCATAACGGCCGGATGGCAGATAGTATGGAATCTGCGACATGTTTTCCATGCCACCGGCAATAACAACATCATTGATGCCCAGCATAATGGATTGCGCACCAAACATGGCTGCTTTCATACCGGATGCACAAACTTTATTGACTGTAGTACAAGGCACATTGGTAGGAATGCCACCTGCAATGGCCGCTTGTCGTGCAGGGGCTTGACCAAGATTGGCTGACACCACATTGCCCATAAAAACTTCATTGACTTCTGCGGCATCTATTCCGCCTTTTTCAAGTGCTCCCTTAATTGCGGTAGCGCCTAAATCCGTTGCCGATACACCGGCGAGGCTTCCACCAAAACTTCCAATAGCCGTACGGGCCATGGACACTATATATACTTCTTTCATTCCTGGGTTTATTTTAAAGTAAAATAACAAACGTTTGTAAAGGTAAAAAAATAGTCTGAAAGCAAAAAAGCCTGACTTACCAGTCAGGCCTCCCGCTGTAATTATCTTCTTCAGTTGTCCGCTTGCGTTGCTGCATGTATTGGATTTCCTGATTTTTCATAGATTCGAGCAGCATTTCGGCTTTTTCTTCAGTCATGTCGCCCTCTTCAAAACGCTGCTTTCTGTCCTGCATTTGTTGGTCGCGTTCATCATCCTGCTCGCTTTGGTCTTCCTGCTCCTCGCCATCCTGCTGCTCATCACCTTCGCCATCCTGTTCTTCTTCGTCACTTTCTCCTTCTTCACTGTCTTCGCCTTCTTCATCTTCAGCATCACCCTCATCATCCTGCTCGCCCTCGTTATCCTTATCGCTCTCTTCATCCTGCTGCTCTTCCTCATTCTCCTGATCGTCCTGATCATCTTCCTGGTCTTCCTGCTGCTCAAGCATCTTTTTTACCAGTTCATAGTTATAAGCAGCTTTCTCATGGTAAGGATTAGCTTTTAAGGCATGTTTAAATGCCAGCAGTGCTTCTTCTAAATTTTGTTCCTGGAAAGCAATTGCTCCAAGCTGGTGGTGTGCACTGGCTTTGATTTGTGCTGAAGTATTGCTCGTAAGCATTGCATACTGGCTTCTGGCTTTTTCCGGTTCTTCTGACTTGAAGTAGGCATTTGCCAGGTTCAGTCGTGTTTGCGGATCACTCACCTGATAATCGTCTACCAGTTTTTGATAGTAAAGTGCGGCTTTTGAATAGTCTTCCGCAACAAGCGCTTCTCTTGCCTGATTGCGCAGGTGGTTTTTTTGAGAGGTTTTGTCCAGATCACCTCCAATATTCAATAGCAAGGCAATGATTAAAAGCGTTATCTTCATTAAAATAAATATGATACGTTTATACTATTTGACAATCAACGTTGCGAGGGTGTTTAAATTTTGATTGTCCTGATGCTAAGCAGCATGTCCATTACAAGCAAAAATAATGCAAGGGCCAGCAAATAATAATATTTATTGGCTGCAATGTCAATTGTTCGACTTCCCCGCACTTCTCCTTCTATATTATTGACTGTATTGACCATGCGATTGGTATCATTTCTTTTATCGCTGATTTCAAAATACTGCCCATTGGTAGCATCTGCCAGTTGTTTCAATGCAGAAGGATTCAACCTGGTGATGACATCATTTCCATCCTGATCTTTACGGAACCCGCCACGTTCCAGTCTGATTCTGCTACCTTCTTCAGTACCAACACCGAGGGCGAAAAGACTGATACCGTCGTTCTTAAGCTGCTCTGCCAGATTTTGTGTTTCTTCGCCATAATCCTCACCATCACTGATGAAAATAATTACTTTGGCTGTTTGCTGCTCAGGTCTTTCATTTTGAAGATTTAACTTTTCCATCGCCAGTTGTAAAGGCGGGCCAAAATCTGTCCCTGCTCTTGGTACCAGACTGGTATTGAGGCTCTCAATAAATAGTTGCAGTGCACCCTGATCGTGCGTGAGCGGGCACTGCACAAAAGCGCTGGAGCTGAAAATAATTAAACCCACCTTATCCGAAGAAAACTGGCTGACCATTTTTTTTAGCTCAAACCGTACTTTTTCCAGCCGGCTGGGCTGCACATCGTGCGCATTCATAGATGCTGAAAGATCTACCGCGATAAAAATGTCTTTACCAATAGTTTTTATTTCTTCTGATGTGACACCAAATGAAGGACCAAGTAATGCTATAATGAACAAGACGAAGTATACCGTTCGAAGGGCGGCCTTTAGATAAACCCTTTTGATAGAAACCTGAAATTTTTTCCCTATTTGAAACATCCGGAAGATGTAAAGGCCATACAACACAATAAACAGTGCTATAAATATAATTATACTTAAATCTAAGGATCTATACCAGGTCATGAAATACTATTGCAACTGTCGGTGATGGGCAACGTAGGTTTTGCGCCCTTATTTTGCCTGTGGCAAAGATAACAAAGCCAACGTTTTAGGCAAGGCCTTATTATAGCTCCGGATGCGAAGGTTTCAGGTGGAAAAGTTTAGGTGGGGGCGATCTACCCAACTAGAATTGAAGCTGCATGCAATGCAGTTTAATTTTAAAGTTCTAACCTATTAGTGCGTACGAGCTTTGTTGAAGTTATTCTTGTGCAAAATGAACGAGAACCAATAGCATGCGCCTGTGCCTATTATTTATTCAAATGTAAGCTTAGCGACATTTTACATAGAAATTATAACGATTCTGATCGTAATTTCATGGGAATATTTGCCATAAAGAACAGTAATACCTTACAGTAAAAGTGATGGCAATAAAAAACGATTGAGTACTACTATTCTAATCATTTTAGCATTAGTGTCGAATAGATTTTGATTGTTGGAGACCGTGCATATCTTTACATTAAAAAATATTAATATATAAACTACAAAAGTCATGTTTGGCCTGATTTTTAAGGCTTTACCCCAGATATTG
>JBGSXH010000398.1:0-2487 GCA_041751515.1 Cyclobacteriaceae bacterium
CTCATAAAATGGATTTTCCGCAAATTGCGCTAACCAATTCATTATAAATACTTTATCATGTTATTAAAAATAAGGCTTTTTTCAATAAAGACAGTAATTCTTCCACGGATATAAAATATTCATTGAAAAGATAAGCACATAAAAAATAGTGAGGTGGTAAAATCATAATATTGTAAAGGAATTCATCACAATCTTAATTAGTTTTCCGCATAACTTAGACAAAATGATTTATCCTAACCTAGTATTAAAATCAGGAAGAGACCGTGCCATCAGTAACCGGCATCCATGGATTTTCTCTGGCGCAGTTAAAAATGTTGATAATATTGCAGAGGAAGGCGACATAGTAGCTGTTGCAGATAATCAAAAAAATATATTAGGCTATGGCTTTTATGCACCCGATAATCAGATATGCTGTCGCATGTTTGAATGGGGAAGTGTATCTCAGGATCTGGGGGCTGAAGAATACTGGTTTCAAAAACTTCAGGCTGCCCAAAAGCTCAGGCATGTTTTGTTGAAAGGCCAGAAGACTACTGCTTACCGGCTGGTACATGCTGAGGGAGATTTTATGCCGGGCATCATCATTGATATTTATGGTGAGATAGCCGTTTTGCAGCTTTTAGTGAAAGGGACTTTGCAGCTTAAGAAGATATTACAAAAATGTCTTCAAGAACTGGGCTTTCAATACATTTATTTAAAAACCAAAAGCAGTAAGGGTGTCGCCAGCCTTCAGGCAGAAAGTGAATGGCTCAGTGAGAGGCCGGAGCTTCCAGCGAATGTTTTTGAACATGGACTGACCTTCCCCGTAAATGTTGAGGAAGGTCAGAAAACGGGCTTTTTTATCGATCAGCGTGAAAATCGCAGACTGTTGCAAAAGTTATCAGCTGGCAAGGAGGTGCTCAACACATTTAGCTACACCGGTGGCTTTAGTTTATATGCGTTGGCAGGAGGAGCAACTGCGGTCACATCGGTTGACATCAGTAAATCAGCCATTAGTCTATGCGAAGCCACTATTGCTCAAAGTAATTTTAGTGACCGCCACACCACTGTGGTTGCAGATTGTTTTGAGTTTATGAGAAGCAATACCCATGTATATGATATTATTGTAGTAGATCCTCCAGCATTTGCTAAGCATGCCAGGGCGGTGAGAAATGCCAGCAGAGGTTATAAAGACCTTAATATGCTGGCAATTAAAGCAGTGAGATCTGGTGGTTTAGTGATGACTTATTCCTGTTCTCAGAATATCGATAAGTTATTGTTTCAAAAGATTGTCTTTAGCGCAGCGGCAGATGCTGGTAGAAATGTTCGGATTGTAAAGCAATTGCATCAACCGGAAGATCATCCTATCAATATTTTTCATCCTGAGGGAGAATATTTGAAGGGATTGTTGTTATATGTTGAATAATCAGACTGTAAGCTTTAAAGGTTAAAAAATATTTTCCTCTGATTTTTTTTATAAAGTTTCGTATTTTCAGTCTTTCAGGTACAAAGATTGAGTAGTAAACTGATAATTATCCATTCACAGTAAATTTTAAAAATGAAGAATTTTCATATCGGATTCATTTCCGCTTTGCTTTTTGGCGCTACTGCCGTTAGCGCTCAGGAGCCAGATACCCTGAACACAACTACTCCCGAAACCAGTTTAAGCCAGGACAGTGTAAAAGAAGCTCGAAAGCATTGGATGCATATGGACTATGAGCAGGATAAACTGCATGGCATTAGTACTGTCAAAGCTTACGAGCTGCTTGAAGGCAAAGAAGGACAAAAGGTTATTGTTGCCGTTATTGATTCCGGTGTCGATCATGAACACGAAGATCTTAAGGAAAATATATACCGTAGCGATGAGGAGCAGGAGGATGGCAAGGATACCGATGGCAATGGCTATATTGATGATATCAGAGGGTGGAATTTTATCGGTGGTGCCGATGGCAGTCATGTAGCCGAAGATACCTATGAGCTCACACGCGAATACGTAAGACTGAATAAATTCTTTAGTGGCAAACGGTTAAAGCGAAAAATTCGAAGGAATAAGGATTTGTATGATTATCATCTATTTATACAAGAGGAATTTGAAAGTAAACTGGAAGAAGTGGAAGGTACCTATGGGCAGTTTCAAAGCTTTAAGGAGATGTACATGCAGTCGCTGGAAATCATAGAAGAGTTCCTGGAAGGTGAGGCTGTATCTGCTGAAAATGTCATGGCTATTGAAAGCGACGACGACCAGGTTAACATGGCTAAAGCTATGGTGATGGTAGGTGTGGAAAACGATATTTCTGTAGAAGACCTTGAAGAAGGCGACGAATACTTCTCAAAGCAGTTAAAGTATGGTTATAATACCGATTTCGACCCACGCCCGATAGTTGGGGATGATTATGAAGATCTGGATGAAAGACATTATGGAAACCATGATGTTACGGGTCCTGATGCAGAACATGGGACCCATGTGGCAGGAATCATTGCTGCACTTCGGGATAACAAGGGCATGGATGG
>JBGSXH010000399.1:0-2141 GCA_041751515.1 Cyclobacteriaceae bacterium
GTTCCACCCATTATAAAGTACAGGGTGTAGATCAATAGCAGGAAAATGATGATAAAAACGAAGATGAGAAACAGAAAAGCAAAATTAGACCCTACTATATTAATGGGAGCAAATTCATTGCTTATTACAATAAGCCGGGCATCATCACTTAAAATTCCATAATGGTGAAAGCCATTACGAATGATGCCTCTATCATATAAACTTCTATTTTCGAAATTCCCGGCTTCAAATTCCCGGATATAATTAAAGCTGCCAGCATTATAAATTACCTGATCGTCACTAAAAATAGCATAGCTATAGTCCCGGTTAAAGTAAGGCTGCATAAATCGCTTATCAACAAGCAATTCGGGGTATACGCTATTGGGGATTATTTTTTTAAGCTTTAGGTCTAAAACAATATAACCGATATTGATTCCATAACGCTTTAATGGTATGAACTGCACATAACGTTTGTCGATGTTGGGACCAATATCATTAACAAAGTACAAGTCTTCATAATCTGTCAGATAATCACCTTGGTCGTAAATATCAAGCAGGTCGTCATAATCTGCGCTGGTTTCATTTCCATATGGCTCCCCTTTAGAGTTGAAAATATAGACCTGTACATCGTATTTATCAAAATAGCTGCTCAGGTAAGCACGTCTGATTTTTTGTTCTATCGGATCTTTGGAGTAAGGGCCAAATAAACGGTTTTTGATAAAGATGTCATCCTGTATCCTATCTCCTACCTGCTGCAGCAGCGATTCTCCCCAAATGTCGCGCTCAATGAGTAGCTGGTTGGCAAAACGCTGTTTATCGGCGCTATTTCTGATCAATTCAAAATTATAAACCGTATAGGCCCCCATCATAGCACTAAAAAAAGCACTGATAAAGAAGTAGATGAAGGTAATGTACTTCACGTTATCCAGTGACTTTGGCAACTGTAGCACCGTCAGGACGGTGTAATAAAGCAGGTTAACCGCTGCGATAATGATAAAACTCTGACTTGCCAGGTTTGAAATAGTAATAAACACCACGCCACCAGCCAGAAAATTGGCCAGCATTACCATTCTGTTGTAATGACTGATTTTGACAAAAACCTTATAAAGTAAATGAGCCCAGAGAAAGTAGATCACCGCAGAAAGAAATACTACTGCGATGGCTACAGATTTGGGAAAGCTGAAATTAATTGAGCTGGTAATATCAAAAGACCATTGGGAATGGCTGAAAAGGGAGCGCAACACATAAAACTGATATGCCATGGCAAAAAAGCTCAGACATGACACTCCCGCTGCCGCGATGGTCCGCTGTATCGCAGAAAGTTTATTGACATGCCTGTACCAGTACAGCCGTTTGTAGTTGCGAAACACATAGAGTGTAATGAGCAAAATACTGATTACATTCAAAAACAAATCTCCTACTGAGGCATTGAGGGCCGAAGAAGCATAGTATTTAGGATCAAAGAGAGGAATTTCAAAAAATGCAAAAGGGAAGTCAAAATACACCATTAAAGCTCTGACAATCACCAGGGTCGCTGCAAGCAGAGTAAAGGCCTTGCCAAAATATTTTAACCGCGTATAACGATTAATCCACATGGTGATATACGTTGCCACAAGCCCAAAAGCCAATGCAAAGAGAATGAGTACAATTATTTGAATTGTTTCATTACCCAGACGATACGCATCTTCAAAAACCACAGAGAACAGGTAACCTTCATCTGGCGCTGCAATGTGGTAACGAAGATCTACAGGATCATCATAAATAAGCAGGTGCTCAGAGGGAAATAAATCGGTGTTATAGCCAGACCGCAGGTAATTATTGTCAATCTTAGCATAGTAATATACCGGCACCAGATGAAACAACTCCAAAGCTTCACCGTCAAAGGTCAGTGTATCCCGCTTGACTAGAAACTGACCTCTTTCCAGGTTTTTGAGCTTATATTGATAATTGCCATTCAGACTCGCATAGCCGGGCACAAATCTAAAGTCCGACCAATACGCCAATCTGCCATTCAAAAATATAAAGTAAGGGTATGTGGTCTGTTCAGTTAAACTAACAAAATCGTGATTTTTGCTTTCGCCAATGATCTCTGCTATTTTCTGAGCGTCCGCATCCACGGCTTTCAACGTGGTATTTACCCGGCTTTGAAGGTGCTCAAAATA
>JBGSXH010000400.1:0-3097 GCA_041751515.1 Cyclobacteriaceae bacterium
GTATCGGATTCATTACGATCAGGCAGCGGAAAACTACAATGCTTTCCTTCGCGATTATCAAGATGAAATAGCCAATTACCATCAACAAGCTGAACGATGGAAAAAAATTCCACTATTCAGCCTGTCCTATGAGTAACTTCAGAAGTATTTATAGCTTATTCATTTCCTCTTTTACGAAAGCCATCAGTTCTTTTATATAGCTTTGGCTAAAGTCAAACTTTATACCAGCTGCCTCATATATTTCGGGAATAGAGCAAGTATACCCAAGAGAAAGAGCATCTTTGTATCCTTGTAATCCTTTGTCAGGATCCTCTTTAAAATTTTTCCATACTGCTATGGCACCTAATTGCGCCATACCATATTCAATGTAGTAGAAAGGCACTTCAAACAAATGCAGCTGCTTATGCCAAACATAGGCTTTTTCAGTTGCCAAACCTGACCAATCGGTAATATCATCCGAAAATTTTTCAAATACAGATAGCCATTCAGCATTCCGCTCTTCGATGGTATGGTTTGGATTCTCGTAAATCCAATGTTGAAACTGATCGATAGTAGCTACCCATGGCAAGGTTTCAATTATTTGCCCTAAGTGCTCCTTTTTGGCTCTTTGCAGTTCGTCTTCATCTTCAAAGTATAGGTGCCAAAAGTCCAAGGATATTAGCTCCATGGCCATAGAAGCCAATTCAGCCACTTCAGACGGAGGGTTTTTGAAGTCGTTCAGTTCCAGATCACGCATCAGAAAAGAATGTACAGCATGCCCCCCTTCGTGTAGCATGGTAATCATGTCCCTTAAGTTACTCGTAGCATTCATGAATATAAATGGCACACCCGTCTCAGCAAGGGGATAATTATAACCACCTGGTGATTTCCCTTTTCGGGATTCCAGATCCAAATGTCCCATTTTCTTCATTGTACTCAAGCATTGTCCTAAGAATGGGTCGAGTTTACTAAAACATTCAATGGTTTTGTCAATCAGGTCCTGGCTGTTTTCGAATGGTTTAAGTGGTTCCCTACCTTGGGTATCCACATTCTTATCCCAGGGTTTAAGCGTTTTTAAACCTAATAATGCTTTTCTTTGCTTAACCTGTTCATTCATTAATGGTACCACTTCCGTAGCTACAGCTTCATGAAACTGACGGCAATCTGCTGGACTGTAGTCAAATCTGCCCATAGCCGCAAACATGTAATCACGGTAATTTTGGAAACCTGCATTCAAGGCAATTTGGTTACGCAGTGTGATTAAATCTGTAAATAGTTTATCCAGACGATCTTTATCCTCCAAACGTCTTTGGCTGATGGCTTTGTAAGCATTCGATCGCACAGCCTCCGCTGTCGATTGCAGTTTGTCTGCAGCCTGCTGCAAGGTAATTTCCTGACCATCAATAGTCACTGTCATAGCACCATTAATAGCACCATATTGCTGCGCTTCCTGCTGAATTTTGGTATGCAATGGAATATTCTCAGTTCTAAAAATTGCAACATCAGACTTCAACCTTCTGATCATTATTGCATATCCTGCCTCAGGTAGCATTTCTAAATACGGACTTTCAAGCGCAATTTCATTTAACCTTTGGGTCAAAGGAGCAATATGGGGCTCTATTTCTGAGATGAAAAAATTAAATTGTTGTCTGTACTCCTCATTTGTTGTATCGCAGGTCATGCGTATATAGCGCCAACCAGCATCTTCTGCAAGAACTGCCTCCAGTTCACTTCTACTGGCAAACCACTCTTTCAGGTCATCGACATTATCGATTGACCACTCAAGGAGCTGAGTATAGTATGGTAAAATGGTTTCCCATTTATCTACAATAAAATTTTCCGGAAGAAAGTGTCTGCTTTTGCGCGGAATTACTACAGTTTCTGGCATAAATATGGTTTTATTTAGGAATTGTAAAGGTAATAAAATTATACCGCCTATATAAACAGTTAAGTAATTAGTATTGAGGCGACTCCAATAAGCTTACCGCTATTCAATGACTTTTCACAGGGAAGTATTATCTTTACATACTGAATTATCAAAATTTATTTATATGATCAATCTATTCAATCTTCTAAAGCATTCATTAGCTTATTTATTACTTCTTGTCATTTGCTGGAGTTGTGATTCGGGAAATGAGCAAAATCGTGAAAACACTACTGAAAGCCATGCAACGCATGACGATCAGCCTACGAATGCTCCTGACGTAGAAGTAGAAACAATTGCCCAGGTAAGTGACGCTTCCGACAACACGAAAGCGCATATCAATGAACTTTTGACAGCATACCATGAGCTGAAAGATGCGCTTGTCAATGGCGATTCAGAAAAAACAAGAGAAGCAGCTGCAACTATTCCGGAAAATATCGCTGCCTTCAATAGCGATGCACTCGACGGTGAAGCTTCTGAAGCTTACAATAATTACATTGAGCCCATTCAAACCAGTGCTGCCGCGATGGCCGCAGAAGCTAGCATAGACAAACAAAGGGAACATCTTGTCGCGCTATCTGGTAACCTATACAGACTCACTAAAGCATTTGATGCCAATGATGCCGACTTATACTATCAATATTGCCCTATGGCTTTTGATAATGAAGGAGCCTACTGGTTGAGTAGCAAACAGGAAATTCGTAATCCTTACTTTGGAGATCAGATGCTAAAATGCGGTTCAGTAAGGGAAAAAATAGCATTCAACTAAGTACCAATAAAAAGACCTGAGCAGATGATGCACAGGTCTTTTTATTTACAGAACGCTATCCTAGGCCTATTAGCCAATTTCAATAATCACATCATCAGTTACCGGATGACCTACGCAAGTCAAAACGTACCCTTCCTCCAGCTCGGCTTCGGATAAGCCTTCCTCTTCATCCAACTTCACCTTTCCGCTTAAGCATTTACCCCGGCATGCAGTGCACAGACCAGACTGGCAACTATAGGGTAAATCTATGTCCATCTCCAGCGCAGTTTCAAGAATAGTTTTATCAGGCTTAACAGTGAATTTAAACTCTTCACCTTCGTAAATAACCGTTACTTCCCGATCGACTTCAACATTCTTCTCAGCTTCAACCAGTGTACTAGAAGCATCTGACTTTTTAATGGTGGTATTAACAAAACTCTCCTTGT
>JBGSXH010000401.1:0-4107 GCA_041751515.1 Cyclobacteriaceae bacterium
ATGCTTTTTGGAAAGGACCTGATAATTGATCATTGATTCATGAAAATTCTCTTGCTTTTTTTTAGTCTATTTAGTGTCAGCCTTACCACAGGTGATAGCACTTATCGTGAGGTGAAAAACTACAGCTTCGGGCAGGGGGAAAAACTCGAATATCGCATTCATTATGGTCTGGTATCAGCTGCTGAAGCGATCATGGAGGTAGATGATGCCATTCATTATGTAAATGGCAGGCCCTGCTATAAAATATCCATCCAAGGTAATTCTACAGGTGTATTTGATATGTTCACGACCATCCGCAATGAATATGGCTCATATATAGATACTGCCTCAGTAATTACACACCGCTTTTATCGCTATATCCGAGAAGGTAAATACAGGAAAAACGAGCAAATAGATTTTCTTCAGCTGGAAGATAAGGCCCGTGTTAGTAAACTGGCTAAGGATGATAAAGAAAAAGTCACTGAAGTGAAAGAATTTATGGTGCCAGACAATGTGCAGGATATGGTAAGTGGCTATTATTTTATGCGAACGCTGGATTACTCCGGCATGAACCCTGGAGACACCCTAGTGGTTGATGCATTTTTTGATAATGAAGTGTATGATTTTAAGATTAAGTTTTTAGGAAGGGAAGAATTGAAAACTAAACTGGGCACTTTCAATAGTCTGGTGCTCGCGCCCATTATGCCAAGCAATAAATTGTTTGATGGTGCCAATGCAGTCCAAGTGTGGATTACCGATGATCCTAATAAAATTCCCCTGAAGATCAGAGCCAAGCTGCTGGTTGGTGCTGTGGAGGTTGATATTAAAAGCTACGAGAATGTACGCAATTGATATATTTTCTAAGCATTAACCACTTGTTAAGAAATTGTTAATGGCTTCTTATTCAACTTTATTCTGAATACCTTTAGAACGGTTTAATAGCGCTATACCAGTAAATAGTATATAATAAGTCAACATTGTATCACCAGACAGGTAAAGAGAAAGCTGGTTAAATTTCAATAAGATGAATAAGGGAAATAAACCCAATCAAAAGATTCTGGTCGTTGATGATGAAGGCGACATTTTAGAGTTATTAAAATACAATCTTACCAAAGAAGGTTATGAAGTTAAAACAGCCAGCGACGGAAAGTCTGGTGTAGACATAGCCAAAACATTCAATCCGGACTTGATCTTGCTAGATATCATGATGCCCAAGCAGGACGGGGTGGAAACGTGCCGGCAGCTCAGAGACATGCCTGATCTTCAACACACTTTCATTATTTTTCTCACAGCCCGCTCGGAAGAGTATTCCGAAGTCGCTGCTTTCGATGTGGGAGCAGATGATTATATAACCAAGCCTATCAAGCCTCGCGCATTAATGAGCCGAATCAATGCGCTTTTCAGACGCGATTTCAAAAAACAGCAGGAAAATAGCAATATAAAAATTGGTGAACTTGCCATCGACAGGAGCTCTTATACTGTTATGGTAGGCGAAGAGCAGGTTACATTACCTAAGAAGGAGTTTGAGCTGCTTTATTTTCTGGCGCAGAATCCCAACAAGGTGTTTAGCCGAGACGATTTATTGCAGAATATCTGGGGTACCGATGTGTATGTTTTGGCCCGTACCGTGGATGTGCATATCAGAAAGGTGCGTGAAAAAATTGGCGATGGATATATCTCAACGGTAAAAGGCGTAGGTTATAAGTTTGAGCCAGAAACACGGGTATATTAATCTACTGTTTTTACCCTCAATATTTTAATATATTTGTTAAAATATTCTGATGAAAGCTTTCTGCTCTTATGTTTTATAATTCCAGGGGCGTCGCCCTGCTTTTGGCCAGTTCAATTGCAATTGTTACTGCATCCTTCCTGAGCTTAGTTGAAGATGTGACATCTACGGCTATTTTTGTTGCTTTTATACTTTCTTTCTCCTCCTCCTATATTCTTATCAACCTGGTGTTGGAATTTCTAATTTTCAAAGAAATTAACAACATCTATGGGGCGCTTAACAAACTGAAAAAGAAAGATTTTTCGTTTTCAGAGCAGGAGGTGAAAACATCTTTAAATCCTATTAAGCGCATTAACCACGAAATTTATAGCTATGCCTCAGGCAAGCAAAGAGAGATTGAAGAGCTCAAAAAGCTGGCTGCTTTCAGGCGGGAATTCCTTGCTGATGTGTCACACGAGCTTAAAACGCCAATTTTTGCCGCACAGGGCTTTGTGCACACCCTGTTGGATGGCGCTGCTGACGATCTTGAAGTACGGGACAAATTCCTGAAGAAAGCTGCAAAAAGCCTGGATGGGCTGGATATCCTGGTGCAGGATTTACTGACCCTGAGCCGCATGGAGTCAGGAGATATTGTGATGAGAAAGCAGCATTTTGATATTCGGGAAATGGTAGAGGAAGTGTTTGAGCAACTGGAAGGCAAAGCCGAAAAACGAGGCATATCATTCATGATTGCCAAAGAAGCTCCGGCATCGGTGATGGTGTACGCAGACCAGGATCGTATTAATCAGGTGATGGTCAACCTCATTTCCAATGCTATAAAGTATAATAAAGACGATGGACAGGTGCTGATAAGCTTTGAAAGTGCCAAAAATAATATTCGCATTAGTGTAAAAGACAGCGGGAAAGGAATTCCTCCGGAGCACTTGAAACGCATTTTTGAACGGTTTTATCGGGTAGAAAAGAGTCGATCAAAAGATAAGGGGGGGACCGGTTTGGGGCTGGCAATTGTTAAACATATTGTAGAGGCACACAATACACAAGTGGCTGTCACCAGTAGTGAAGGAAAGGGTTCTACTTTTAGCTTTTCACTCCCCAAAAAGCCTAAAAAGATTTAACCTTCATTAATACTGAGGCAGTTCAGAGAGCACAGGTTTCCGATCTTTTATAAAAAGTGACGGAATCTTGCTAACTTTGTATTTATGTTAAAAAACGGTTTAAAAGAAATCATTATTCATGAAGACGATGACTATATTATCGTCAACAAACCATCGGGTTTAAGTACCCTGGACGATCGGTCTGCTTTGTCCAGTACCAGCATCAAGGCTTTGGCCAAGGCATACTGGCCTGAGGCGCAAATATGTCACCGGTTAGATAAGGAAACCACAGGCGCACTTGCTATTGCTAAAAATCCGGAAGCTTACCGGCATTTATCTATGCAATTTGAAGATCGTAAGGTAGTGAAGCTTTATCATGCCGTAGTGGATGGTCTGCACGATTTTAAAGAACAATTGGTAGATGCACCCATATTAGCATTAAAGAAAGGTTTTGTAAAAATAGATAGAAGAGACGGCAAAGATGCGAAGACGACATTTACTACACTTAAGGCTTACTCCCGACATACTTTGGTAGCTTGTAAGCCAGTGACCGGCAGAATGCATCAGATTAGAGTGCATTTGAAGAGTTTGAATGCGCCTATTGTAGCAGATGAGCAATATGGCGGCACACCGCTTTACCTAAGTAGTATTAAAAGAAAATTTAATCTTAAGGAGGGTACAGAAGAAAGGCCATTAATCAATAGGGTAGCGCTGCATGCTTTTGCTTTGTCCTTTAATCTGCTTGATGGGAAAATGATTGTTGTTGAAGCCCCCTACGCTAAAGATTTTGGGGTATTAATTAAGCAGCTTGACAAAAATTCATGACCCAAACAATATTATAGTCCTGCATGCTTTTGCATTCATGATAAAAAGGGTACCTTTGCTAAAATTTAGGTGAGGAATACAGCGAAGAAGGTGGCTTCATATTATAGATATCGTCTTTATACAAGGCATTTCCGGTATAAGTGAATTTTTCATTGATTAATACTCTATCATATTGCATATCTAAGATAATGCTGTTATCTTTGTGTCCCTTTTTAAGGGGTAAGACCTATTTATAGTTGCATACATAAATAAATTATAAGGTGGATACTTTAAGTTATAAGACAATTTCGGTAAACGATGCTACAGCTAATAAAGGCTGGTTAATTGTTGATGCCGATTCTAAAGTGTTGGGAAGATTATCAAGCGAGATAGCGAAAGTTATCCGTGGCAAGCATAAAGCTTCTTATACTCCTCACGTAGACTGTGGAGATAATGTAATCGTAATCAATGCTGACAAAATCAGGTTGACTGGTAAAAAAT
>JBGSXH010000402.1:0-1936 GCA_041751515.1 Cyclobacteriaceae bacterium
ACAGATACCTTGCAAACCCTGTTCATGCTCATGGCAGTCGTCATCAGTATTTACCTTATCAAAGAGGATTTGTCCCTAACTTTTTCTGGGGTAGTGGACACCGTGAAAGCCAGCCCGTACAGCAAAATGTTTTATTGGGACTGGATGACGGGTAAGAACTTCTTTAAGCAGTTTTTTTCCGGAGCATTTATCGCGATCGTCATGACTGGTCTGGACCAGGACATGATGCAGAAAAACCTGACCTGCAAATCGTTGCCCGAAGCGCAAAAGAACATGTTCAGCTTTAGTATTGTGCTGGTATTTGTGAACCTGCTATTTTTAGTTTTAGGCGTGCTTTTGTACGCATATGCCGGCAACAATGGCATAGCCTTACCAGAACGATCAGATGATCTTTACCCCATGCTGGCCCTGAACAATTTTAGCCTGTATGCTGGTATCGTGTTTCTGCTTGGCATCACCGCGGCGGCATACTCCAGCGCGGACTCCGCCTTGACCGGACTTACCACCTCTTTTTGTGTGGATATACTTAACTTTAATAAAAGGGAATCAGAAGAAGGGAAGAGAGGTACACGTGTAAAAGTGCATATCGCGTTTTCGGTTATCCTATATGTCGTCATTTTGGTTTTTTACTTCATTAATGACGATTCGGTCATAAATTCTGTATTTAAGGCAGCGGGCTATACTTATGGGCCCTTGCTGGGACTGTACAGCTTCGGACTCTTTACCAAATGGCAGGTCAAGGACAGTTATGTGCCGTTCGTTTGTGTTATTGCACCCATTTTATCCTATATCATCAATATTAATTCTGAGGCACTTTTGGGAGGCTATCGTTTTGGTTTTGAAATTCTGATGGTCAATGGATTATTAACTTTTGTAGGTTTACTTATTATAAGAGATAAAAAAGCAATTTTAGCTTCTTAAGATCACAAAAGGTGTTCGGCAGGGTCCCAGAAATGTTCATCAAACTCAACCACCTGGTCGTCTATCACAGTAATGTTTTCTGCTGCCAGCAATTCTTCCATTTGCGTAGCAGTGGCAAAATGCATTTTGCCACTCAGCAGTCCGTTTCTGTTGACCACCCTATGGGCGGGCACTGCCTCTTCACTACGCGGAGCGATAGCTTTATTTAAGGCCCAGCCCACCACTCTCGCACTTCTTTTGGCTCCCAGATATGCGGCTATAGCACCATAAGTGCTTACTCTTCCTTTAGGAATCATGCGGGTAACGGCCATTACCTGTTCGAAGAAATCATTTGTTGCAGGAATATCGTTTATTTGTTTACCAGGCATATCCAAAAAATTGAAAAAATCGTATGAAGATAAAGAGAATCAGTGAATTATGAAAAGTATAGCCATAGCAGATAAGGAAATGCTGACCGGCATGAAATTTCCGGCTTACGATGTTTTATTTGATTTTGCTCAGCGCATCAAGCGCAGCATAGACTTGCAAAAGGCTATGATTTTGGGCAATACGGAACATAGTAAAGTGCGCATAAAGTTTTATCTGCAGGATGGTGAAGCCAGAGAAATAGAAACTACCATCTGGGGAGTAACTGACGACTTTGTTATTCTCAAAGGAAATATTACCCTCCCGGTCAGGGCCATTTATACCATTGATTTTTGATCCGGTGTATGCTCCTTTATAAACTCCAGGATTTCCCGCTGAACGACTTTACGCATCGTCTTTTCTGTCTCTTTATTGAACTTCAGCATGACCATCTGAAATTTAAGTAGCAGGTTATCTTTGTTAAACTTGATGATTTTTAGTTGAGCAGAATCTTCTTTGACATATTTAGGATGCAGGGAGGCGATGTTTTTAAGCCGGCTTTCAAGAATTTCCATGTTTACAATCAATTCCTTAGGCAATTCCAAATCTACTGTAAGCTTTTTGATGCGTCTTTTGGTATAATTTATCACTGATGAAGATAAAACCGTGG
>JBGSXH010000403.1:0-3522 GCA_041751515.1 Cyclobacteriaceae bacterium
TCTTGACCGATACCAGCAGTTGTTAATATAGCCTTCAATATCAAGTCGTATAGGTTGTGCTCGTTATTTGGATTTATATAGAAAGCTAAAATGTTGCTCCATACATTCTCGAGATGCGGACATTTTGCTATTTCTAAAAATGTTAACCCATTACGTTCTTTAAGCTTTAAGTCGCTGAAGTCTTCAACTAATTTTTGAAGTTCTATCATATTATATTGGCACTTTCAATGCAGAAGTTAATTAGCTGTCAAATTTTGGAAACATTAATATCTAACCAAATCACTGAATATCCAATCTTTTTCTATAAACTATCTCAAATAAAATTTCTGTATCTTAATAATTGTGAGCTGTAATGATGCTTTTATGTCTTTAATTTTAAGATAATAGAAATGTATGGCTGTCCATTATCATCTTATTTTGCAAAGGGCTTTTATCACTTTTAACTACTAAAAGTAACTCTAACGTTCACCGTATAAGCATCTAACCCGCGAAAAGGATGGAGCCATTGTCTGAGACCGAAAGAGCCTGCGGGGGAAAGGCCTGTCGAGTGGCGAGCGCCTGGGCCGGAGGCTTCGCCCTCATCATTAATTTTGGTCTGGTAATTTATTTTAATTGCAAGTAATCAACTCACCATTATCAGAATAGAACTACTCCACACATTTCACTTCCCTTCTCCTTTGGCCAGAAATGCGGGTACTAAAAAGCCCAGTCAGGGAATAATGCCTGCCATGGCTGACAGGGCTGTCAATACGGCCAGTATCATTGACCAGGTATCTTTCTGGGTGTAGAAGATGAATAGCATGGCGCCTGCCAGCAACATGAACAGTGGGATGCGATAGGTGTCCCATTTGCTGCCCAGGGCTGTGTCTTTTTCGTATCGGAGCGCTTCTGCTTTGTCTACTACGGTCAGTACAAAATTTCGGAAACTTTCATTGAACAGCGTTAGCTTCTCTTTCCTGATCAGCAGTCCTTTTTTTAAGAGAGAGGAAAGTACTGCAATATCGCGTCCGTTTACCAAGCCATCCTGCGCCAGGTCGTAGAGCATATAATGTTCTTCTACGGAGCATTTCGACCATAAGTCCTGGTAATACAATTGTGCTAAACTTTGCAGTTTTAGGATAATGTCGCTCCTGGTGATTTTCTTTTCGTCGAAATTGGCCCATACATAGTCTTGCAGGCATTGCTGAAATTGCAGTAAGTGATAACAACTCTGGCATTCTGTATAAACCAAATCGAGCAGGTAATTTAGTTTTGTCTGCTTCGCTTTGTCGGCGGCTGTAGGCTGCTTTTGAACTTGCTTGCTATTCTGCGCTATTACTTCAGTGCCTTCCACATAACCGTGCAAAGGCATATGCACCTTCGTGAATTTATTGAGCAACTGCAGCAGCCGCCTTAATGCTTGTAAAGTAGCATCCAGCCTGGCGCTCATCGCAGGATCTTTCGAGGCCAGTATCGCTTCTTTTACTTGCGCTACCCAAACTGTAGGATGGTCTGCGGAGTGAAGGATGATTTTTCCTCCTTGCAAATGCTCAAAATATTGTAGCAGCGCTATTTTTTGCTGGATCCATTTTTCATCCAAAGCTGCATGATCAAAATTTTTAACCACAACTACTGTGTCCCTTGACTGAATGTGCTGATCAGATAAAAATGCATTGATATCCTGTAAAGCCATATCCAGCTCCTTCACAGCTATATGCTTTTTGGCCTTGAATGTACTACTGAATGCGGGTAGAAAATCTCCGGAATTGATGAAGCTCATGGTAGGAATGCCGGGCAATGCAATGAGCATGACCTTGTTTTCTAAGCGGTAATCTAACAGTGCCAGGTCCACCTGCCCCATTTTGAGATTATCTAATAGATTTAGGTTAAAAACGCGATTAATGAAAAAGCTAATCAGCATATACAGAAAGACAATTAAAAGCAGTACTTCCAGCCAAAAAAATCCACCATACAACATGATCTCCTGGGTGTCTTCTACGCCAAAGGTGAATTTAGGCAATTGAAAAAGCGGGAGTTGAGATGCGAGGGAAACAGTGCAGGTCGGATCGGCTTTATTGGCATAGTCAATGCCCAGGTTTTTATTGGCAGCATCACGGCTCCAAATGGCACGCGCAGAAGGAACGTTAATGAGAAAGGCTTCATTGGCCAAAACATTCCTGTACACGGGCCGGACAAAATGGATAAAATTCAGAAGTACCCTATCCATTTGCTTGCCACTTGCTATAGGTGCTGGCATGCCTGTATTGGCAGCTGCAGGCCCTAATGTGGATCGCACTATCTTGCCAGATTTTAACGACTCTTCAGGATGATTTTGGTGTACAGCATCAGCATTATCGTTTACCCTTGTAGCATGAAAAAAATCAGTATAGATACTATTTTCTCTCATTGTTGAATCTGCTTCTGGCTGCACCTGCTTTCCCTGCGGTTCTTTTTGTTGATGTCTTTTCAAACTTATATCATGCGCAAGGTGCAGCTGGTGATAGCGCAGCATTAGCTCAGCCTCATAGTCATAGGCTATTCGGAAAACAAAGAAAGCAGGCATGACACTGGTTAAAAAAAGCCATAACAGCACCATCAGAATATAGGCGCGTTTATATTCAGCAGCCATCTTAAAAGGAGCGATATGAAAGCCAAAAATAATAATCAGCAGGATTACCTGAAACGATACTAACCATTGGTAATCTTTGAATCCAGCGTCTACATACAGCAACAAAAAAATGAGATTGAGCAAAATGGCAACAATCATTGCCAGCAGTATGACATATTTAGACTGGTCTCCAAGAAGGTTTTTCCAGTTGAGGTTGCTTATTGAAAAGTAGGCGTAGGTAAAGGTATAGTTAACCGTTAAGAGCAAAATGAACAATGATGCCACGGGACGCTCACGGTCAGTAAACAGCATGATCAGGACAATGCTAGTCAGCAGTACGAATACCATGCGCCAGTAAGCCATCGTTTTTTGTTCCTGCCTTTGCGGCCACAGCCACCCGAAAGAAAGCCGGTCAAATTGTAGCTTGGAAGTGCGGGTAGTTAAGAGCACCGGCAGCCCTAACTGAATAGAGAGACAGGAAATATAAAATAGCAGCAAAGAAGCGGCAAGCGAGATCGTATTGACCTTTGAGGCAGAATGGTAGCTACGATTGGCGTAGGTGACCATAAATAGCGGCAGATAAGCCATGGGCTGCACCAGAAACTCGTGGGTGCTCCCCTGGTAATGTTCCTTGAAGTAGGTGGGCGTATAACCAAAAAGGGCTGCCTGTAGCCGGTGATTATAGTTACTTTCCTCCAGCAGATTCTCGTTCAGATTGAGGTCCTTATCCTTATGAAAAAGCACCTCTCCTTCCTGGTTAATGATTAAAAATCCATAGCCCGGCGGCAGTATGGACTGCGTGAGGGCAGCTAGTTTGGTCGTGAGGGCAATGACTTTGGCATCATTATCCTGACTTTTCGTACTAATGATGGCATACTTCTTCCCATCATTCCAGGAAAGAATCGACTGCATATAAATTTGTTGCTCCTGCCCAT
>JBGSXH010000404.1:0-5322 GCA_041751515.1 Cyclobacteriaceae bacterium
GTTTTCCCTCCTTTGTTGCTATCCACCACAATGTTGTATCGCTGATTGCCTTTCACCAGCCACCGAACGGTGACGGCACTCATACCAGGAATATTCTGGACTTCTACTGTAGCAGGCTCAAAGATATTCTCTGTCGTCTTGTTAAAATCTTTGTCCGTCACTTCCATGGACGCGACAACTTCAGGTCCTTCCAGGGTAATATAATCGGGACGCTCGATTTTGTACTTGACATCCTGGCTGCTGTGTGTAGGGATCATTCTGTCATTAGCAATTGTTGCGGTTATTTCGCGGATGTTATTGCCCAGCTTTCTTTCCGTCACATCAGTCACCAGCAATTTTGGCATATGGTAAGCATGGTATATGGTAAAAGCCATGTTCCGGTGGGCATCCTGCTCTAATAAGAAACCCGGATTGGCGCGTGTATAGTTCTTCCGAAACCCGCCGATTTCTATTTCACCGTACTGCGGATGATCATATTTCTCCCAGGGAACAAAAGCGTCTTCGAAAAGCAAATACCGGTCAAATTCGTATTGGTCTGCTTCAGCATCCCCACGGTCATCATAATCCTGCTGATACAGCATATGATTGGTAAAAAGCTCATTGGTGAAAGTATAGATTCCTCTGCCTCCATAAAACCAGTCTAATTCTCCACCAAAAACTGAATATAGATCTGCATAAACGACCATGTACCGATACCCCGGCATCATTTTATCGCCTTTTTTACCAATGGCGTCATATACCCTGGCATCTGCCTCATTATAAGTATCCTTATCTTCTTCAGCACCTGGCCCGCGCAGGATCATTCCGCCATAGTTATGGTAACTTTGCGCTCCGGCAATATTAGGATGTGTCAATACAAAATCGCTCACGGCCCGGTTTTCCGGTACCGAAAAAGGATATTTATAAGCACCCCGCTGAATATAGTTAGGTTGCCAGTTCCACGCCCAGTCCCGGTTGGGATCATAAAACCCCTCCACATCTTCGTTGACCTGACCATCGCCATCCTCATCAATACCTTCAAAGCCAAGCATTTCATATGTGCCCTGTTCATCGGGTTCCACCATTACCATTCTGCGAGGGTCTTTCGGATCTTCAATATAACGGCCCTGAGCACTTTTCCTCCGCATCATGGTGATATGACCATCATTGTTGAGGTCGTTATAACCGTCTTCATTAATTAAGCCATCTCTGTCATCATCTAAGGGAATAAGTCCGGAACGAGGCGTATGCATAGAATTAGCTTCATGCATGTAAAAGTCCCGGGCGTCCGGATTGATGGTGGGGACGATATAAAAGGTTTTATCGGTAAGCAATTCTTTTATAAAGTCATTATCAGCGAAACTCTCCGTAAGGTACCATGCGGTATACATGCAGATTTCCGCTCCCTGGATCTCATTACTATGAATGTTTCCATCTACATAAAAAGCGGGTTTATCTTCAGGGTTAGCAGTCGAGAAATCCGTTACGGTAAGCACCCAAAGGTCTCGCCCCTGAAAAGATTTACCCATGGACTCCAAGCGTGTCAACTCCGGATATGCCTCTGCAATTTTTTCCAGGATTGCCGTGACACCACTATGGTCATAATAGCGGTTCCAGCTTATATTTACTTTAGGATTTGCCGGTGTACCTGATGCTTTAAAGATATTATCGGGTTCCTGGGCATTTATCTGGGCCAAACATCCGAAAATAAGGCCCATAATCAGTATTCTATTCCACATAGCCGTGTTTATTTTGCGAGTTGTATGTTTGATTCAATTTTACCGGTTTGAGGGCTTCCTGCCGTCAGGTCTATGCTTCCCCTACCCTGTATCAGCCAGCTTAACTTTTTAGTTTCTCCGGCTTTCAAATTGTCGTAAAGATAAATACGATTACCACTCAAGAGTTCCTGATTGTCATTGAGCATTACCTCTACCTTCACTTTCTTTAGCCAAACATTCCGCTCTCCCAGTTCCGTTAGCGCAGGTAACTGGCCAGGATTATGAATGTCCACATCTATACGGTAAACGTTGTTTCCCAAGGCCACAACCTTTGTGTTTTCTATGGCAATTTGTGGTTTCATATTCGCCAGTTGGTAGATAAAGGCGCTATGCACATCTGCCAAACTATCCAGATAAGTCACTGGCGGTGTATGCATTACAAATGGTGTAATACCACCTACTTCTACCTGATTATTTGGAAAATCAGGATGGTCGACCGTTTCCCAGTCCACGAAATAATCTGTAATATCTTCCTCTTCGGCCCACTTCAGGAATTTTAATTCTCTGCTTTCAGGACCGTCCATTTCGACAGTATCTGAGACCGCCTTCGGAAACCACCAGCCTGGCGTGGTAAAACTCAACCGGCCATAATGGAAATAAGCCCATTGTGCAAAGTCGCCACCCTTTGGCTGCGCTTTGGGTGCCTCGTCAGTATTTACCAAGTCTTGATAGCTTTTGGCTACATCTTCAAAAATCTTCAGGTCATCTTTTAAAACACTACTGATGACTCTGATCTTGGTTTTTTCTTCATTGTACTGCCATGGTTCGGCCAGGTTGTTATCCGGTCCGAAACTCATGACAGCGTAGACGTTCCATGCTTCGAAGAGGAAGTCCAGCAGCGCCCTGTTTTCAGGCTCAGAAACTGCATGCTCACCTGCACCACTCTCAAAGTGAGGATGTTTATAAGTTAGACTCTTATTGAAGTAAATTCCTCCTTCACCATCTTCATTAAACTTGCCATCCTTATCATTGTCGATACCCTCAGAATATACTTTGTACCGGCCGGAGGCCCCTGGTATGGCTGAGGCCTTCACCAAAATACGTGCATCATCGGGATGAGGTAAATAATCGCCAGTAGCATCTTCTACCCGAATCATGGTTATTCTTCCATCCTGATTCAAATCTTCGTACGGATCCTCATTAACACGACCATCCCGGTCCATGTCTGCCGGTTTCGCATTGGCGCTACGTTCATACTGCAATGCATCGAAATATTGTGCTGTACCGTCTGGACTCATATTAGGAAATACATAAAAAGTAGTTCCTGATAGTAATTGCTGCACGCTATCTTCCGAGCTTTGCAATAGTTTTTCTGCAAATCTGAGGGCTAGTTCGGGTCCCAGGATGTGTTTACCATCAATTCCCCCTACAACAGCCACGGCAGGATTGTCCTGGTGATTTGTGCCGCCTATGGTAAGACAATAGATAGGATTCCCCCCGGGGGTGTCCGCGATGGTCTCCAAACTGGCGGTAGCATGCTGCGTCGCCAACTCCTGGAGTCGCTGCCCTAAGGTTTGATGATCCCGATACGCTTCCTGGGCGTAAAGGCCGCTCGACAGTGCAAAACTGCACAATACTCCCAGACATTTCAGGTAGTTTTTTCTCATAATCTCAAAAATGGATTGGTTAATCTGTATAGGTTCATTGAACAATGGCTAAAGTAAAGTCAATAGCAGGTATTTGTAAAAAACGAATCTAAAAAATAGCAAGATGACTTAAAATTATAATCGAATAATATGCAAAGATTTGGTTGAACGGTATGGATACTAGATAAAAGGTATTACTAGTTTAAACTATAACAATATATAATAAACTTATTTCGATAAATTTCACTCATCAAGCAAATACCTAACTAGTATTATTTGAATACCAATTAATGAAAAAACCTCTTCAAGCACGCCTAAGCAGGCATAGTGAATTATTGTAATTAAAGTTATCGAAGATATTACAGCAAAAAAAATATTACCACTACGAATGGTAGATTTGATTAAATCAAATTCAATACATATGAAAAACATGAACAAGTTAAACGCAATATTCACTGCAGGTCTGTTAACGACAGGGCTATTATTTTCAGCTTGCGACAATGACAGCGAAACTAGTGGGCAGGGTACTGCTCAAGTTTTTATTACTGATGCACCGGTGGACGATGCAAATGTGACTGCCGCAGTTATTACTGTTACAAGTGTTGAAATAAAAGGGGAAAATGGGTGGAATACTTTGGAGTCCTTTAACGATCCTTTGACAATCAATTTGCTCGACTACCAAAATGGTGACCGTTTTTCTTTAGGAGAAACCTCGATCAGTGCAGGATCATATAGCGAACTAAGACTTCAGTTGGATGCAGTCGCAGAAGGCGCAACGACGCAAAACCCGGGATGCTACTTGGAATATGCTGACGGTTCAAGAGTGCCTTTGTTCGTACCAAGCGGAAGTGAAACGGGTTATAAAGCCATGGGTGACTTTGTTATAAATGCAGAAGGCCAAACCAATGTTACTATAGATTTTGATGTTAGAAAATCTATTGTGAAAGCAGGAAATAGTGGAAATACGATGCTCAAGCCTACCATACGTTTTGTGTCAGATAGTAATGCCGGTAGCATTGAAGGAGATTTGAATGAAGGTAGCAACGAAGAGCAACAGTTAATTGCCTATGCTTACCATGCTAACACATATACTGACACGGAAGTCAATAAGGCTAACGATGAGTCGCCTAGGTTCCCCAATGCTGTAAGCAGTACTCGTGTAAATGCGCAAGGCAAATTTGTTTTACCTTACCTCCACTCAGGGGATTATGATGTGATCGTAGTGAGTCATAATACAGTCAGTGGCGAATATAATGCTGTGCTTGAAACAGAGAGTAATATTACGGTAAAAGCCGGGCAGGCAATAAGCCTTGACATGATTGTGGACTTGTCTTTAGGTTTGTAAACTTCTAAACCCTATCAAATTAAAAAGTACTGTCTTCTGAGGCAGTACTTTTTTTATTTAATGATTATCTTCACTAAAGTATAGGATACTATCGCCATTTTGTAATGAATATGAAGAAAGGATATTATGTTGCTCTTGCAGCTTTTGTGCTGCTCTCTGTTATTTATTTTGCCGGCCCAAAGATTGATCCACCCGAAATATCAATATCATTTAATGCAATAGCCGATACAGCGCTTGACTCATTAGAGCAGGCGATAACCAATAGAGAGGGCCTGACTCAATTAAAAGTTAAGCCAGATAACGAGGCCAGAATTATCTGGGCAGACAGTAGTAAATCAAAAACTGCATACAGCATCGTTTACCTCCACGGTTTTGGCGCCAGCCAGGGCGAAGGCATGCCCGTGCACCAGACCATTGCCGAACGCTGTGGTTGCAATCTCTTTCTCAGCCGTTTACCAGAACAAGGTGTTGCCACTGAGAATGCATTTGAAAAATTAACCGCTGACACCTTGATGTACGCTGCACTAGAAGCAGTTCACATTGGTGCTGCTTTGGGCGACTCGGTCATCATCATGGGCACTTCTACAGGTGCTTCTTTGGGGCTATGGGCTGCAACTTTTGATTTTCCGGTTGC
>JBGSXH010000405.1:0-3182 GCA_041751515.1 Cyclobacteriaceae bacterium
ATCTACACACCGGATTACGATACGATGGAGGATATTTACGCAGGCCTTTTGGAAGACCTTGAAGTAGCCAACACCCTGCTGCAGGTAAATGGTCCGGCTATTGATGGCGATATTCTCTTCAATGGTGATGTATTACGATGGAAAAAGTTTGCCAATTCTTTGCGACTACGACTGGCAAATCATCAGTCGGCTAAAAATCCGGCGGTATCGCAAGCTATCATGACTACTATACTCAATGATCCTGCTACTTATCCAATATTCACCAATAATAATGACTTTGCCGCCTTGCAGCATTCCGCCATTATTGGTAGCGGAAGTACCAATAAGATGTTTGATGTCTTTTCGAACCGGTCTGACTGGAATATTAGCAGCACTTTAGTCGACCGGCTCCTGGCTCTAGATGATGAGCGACTGACTGTGTATGCCTCACCACTTGCGGACGGCACTTATGCCGGCCTGCCTAACGGTCTGGCCGATGCTGCAGTCAGTGATTTCAATCCATCTACCATCGGGCAGAAATTCTTCGAGCCGGATGCGCCGAGTATTTTCATGAGCTATGCAGAACTGCTGTTCATCAAAGCAGAGGCTGCCTTTGAGGGACACATTAGTGGCGATGCCACCGCCTTACTGGAAGAAGCCATCAGCGCGTCTTTTCAGCAGCACGACCTGAGTATGCCGGCCGACTATATGAGTAGAGTAGGTACTGTAGACAAGGAATCCATCATGACGCAGAAGTGGATTGCCCTATTTGGACAAGGTGTCGAAGCATGGACCGAGTACCGCAGAACTGGCTACCCGGTGATGCCCAATCCGAATCCCAGCGCTATTTTTGCCAATGACGGCATATTACCTACGCGTCTGGTGTATCCGCCCACCGAATATTCCCTTAACGAAGCTGCAGTTACAGCGGGCTTGCAGATGTTGGGAACGGGAGATAACATGCGCGCCAGACTTTGGTGGGCAGAATGAGCACAAGCATTGTAAAACTTCTAAAGATGAGAACCATGAAAAAATACAATAAATACATATTGAGCCTGATGATAGTGCTGGTGTTTTCCGCACTTTCAAGTTGTATTGATGAAGATGAACTTACCATACCCTTCAATGCTTCCCCTGTGCTGGTGATGGTCAGCGGCAACAGTTTTCCGGCTGCTGGCAATGTGGTGGTCAGCGCTCGTGTTTATGAGCTCGATAAGACCAATATTCTCGATCATACCCTGGGGATCGATTCTATCGCTGTGGCCAATTTTCAGGTAAATGTTTTGGTAAATGATGTCATGTCGGTGGCCAGCTTCACCACTGATGCGGCAGGTCAGGGCATGGTGATCAGCAGCTGGGAAGACCTGGGAATGATCGTTCCCGAAACAGGCAATAGTCTGGTGCTTGAATTTTCAGGCATTCATAATGATTTGCCTTTTAGAAAACGGCATACCATTTCTGTGGAGTAGAGGAATGCCATGCATTTTCAAAAAGTAAGATAGTGTCAAATATATGCCTCGGAGGAACTGTTTTTCACGAGGCATATTCAATTGCACCTGTCAGCCAACCTATAGCATGCTACTGGTGATGCTATCTATTCTTTTATTATAGCAGTGAAGGAGAAAGCCAAACCTGCTGCTACTAATGTAGGTGCTGTAAAAACCAGTTAGTAATGCTATCCACATACTCCAAAGGAGGTTCATGACCTGCATCATATTCTATAAATTCTTTTTGTGCTAAAGGAATCAGATCGTACAACTGTCGGGCTACGAAAGGATTTTTTGGGTGGATAATACTCGTTTGATTGCGATGATTTTGTCATTTCCATTAATAGTCTGATGAAGCGCAGTTATTGCAATACCCTTGGCTTACTGGTAAAATTTAGTCAGAATCCAAAGATTAGAGCACTACTATAAGGCTTAATTTTATTCCCAGAACATTATATTCATAGTCTGCATTTTCAAATACCCTTGTTAAGTTCTGAGCATAATCTACAGCTAAATGGGCAGCATATCTGTCCAAAAAGGAATACTCAATACCTCCACCAATTTTCCCATTGATAATATGATTTTCCTCTTTAAAATCCATTTCATTAGAAATAGCAAACAAATTTCCAATACCTGCTTCTCCGAATATACCCAATCTTGCACGTAAAAGATAATACCTTGCAATTACAGGTACTTCAATAAATTGAAGCTCAATAACTTCAGGCGTCGGAGGAATTGCAAAATCGCAGACAGCGCAGTAATATGTTCCTGTAAGACTTTTGTCTGAGTAATTTATGCCAGACAGCAGCATGAATCGGTTGGTAATACTATAGTCGAGCGTTAGTCCGACGCTATAATTAGGCTGATCATAATCTGCTCCATACCCGGAATATTGATCGAAAGCAATACGCTCTGAGCTTCTATTTTCGTCATAAGCGTACTGCAGGCCAACTCTTACTGTACCCTTTTCGCTGCTCTTAACGATTTGGGAGTAAGTAGCGAAGGAAAATGCCAGGCATAAAACCAATAGGAGAAGTTTTTTCATGGTTTTGGTCGATTGACTAATGGTTGTTTTAGAAAAGAGGCTGTCTTCGAAAATGAATACTCAGTTAAATTAAACTAAGCTGTGTCATTCACTTTAACTTCCTCATCAAGTTCAAGACCCTTGTCTTGCTTCAATAGTTGTACTTTCAGATGCTTTTTCTAAAAAGAGCTCAAAAATAAAAGAATGAACTTATGCAGCCTGCGAGCAGAGGAATGCATTTAATTTAGAGCATAAAGTCAATGGCTACCAAAGTGCTTTTACATCCTTGACATTACTGTTTTTGTTGTTTCCTGTACTGCAAATGATAATAATTGCAAGCGCCATTAATGCCGTAATTGTTCTAAAGATATGCAGGAGCCACCATTTTTCTCTCAAAATTATAAAGTTATCCGGATATGAATTTACCTTCCATTCTAAGACGATTGCATTGATAGGTTGGTTTCCAAACCTGGTAATGAGACCACTTGCAACCAGCAATGCCGTAGCCATCAGCAGACTTATAAATATTGTTTTATGATGCTTATGAAGATATGCATTCGACAGGGTTAGCAAGATTGTAATTAGTCCCAGCAAAGGCATTGGTATATTAAGGCGATTGATCATGTTTTGCTGTTGCTCAAGGTAAGCCGATGCAGACAATTCCAAAGGATTAAATCCAATCCAAATTCCAA
>JBGSXH010000406.1:0-2907 GCA_041751515.1 Cyclobacteriaceae bacterium
TACTTAAATTTATTTAAGTATTTCTGACCTATTAATCATGAATTTCATGAACAATGGCATTTTTGCTTATTCTAATATCTAAATTCAAGTTCAATTATAGTATACATGAGATATCTTATTATGTTTTGCCTGATGTTAACAGGTATTGTCAATACGGTGATTGCCCAGCCAATGAAGCGGGAAAAAATTGGGGACAATATTTTGCTTAAATTGCCGAAAGCCTTCAAGCCTATGTCAGAAGAGGCTGTGATGGATAAATACGAAAGTTATCGCCGACCATCGGCAGTCTACACCCACACAGTGCAGCAGGGGGTTGACTTTACTGTGAACATATCTGCTTCCCAATGGATGGACGGTGACCACGATCTTATGAAAGAATTTTACAAATCGTCTCTTTATAGCTTTATGGACAGTGTGGTCTTTCTTAAAGACGAAATAGTCACAATTAATGAGCAGGATTTTGCGGTGCTTGCGTTTGTATCTTCCATAAAAGCACAAGAAAATGCTATTCGACGCCAACCTGCCGTAAGACAATTTGGATATTATTTTTATACTTTATTTGATAAGAAAACCTACGTATTTGGCTTAAATGCTCCTCCAAAGGACAATGAACAGTGGATTCAAACAGCTGAAGATATTTTGAAGTCTATAAAGATGAAAAAGACTAAACAGAAAGCCGATGATAGAGGTTTATAATCATGAGCACTTTATGCGCGAAGCATTGCGTCAAGCCAGACTTGCGTATGAAGCCGGCGAAATTCCTGTAGGTGCCGTCATAGTTCATGGAAACCAGATTTTGGCTAAGGCATATAATCAAACGGAAATGCTTAAAGATGTTACAGCGCATGCGGAAATGCTTGCCATAACTTCAGCGAGTAATACGCTTGGGGGGAAATATTTAAAAGATTGCACCTTGTATGTGAGCTTAGAGCCCTGTGTAATGTGTGCAGGTGCTTCATTCTGGTCACAAATAAGTAAGGTGGTATTTGCAGCTTCCGATCCTAAAAGGGGTTTTGAGCGCTACAATGGCTTACTGCATCCGAAAACTGTAATCGTAAAAGGAATAATGGAGGTGGAATCAGAGCAACTTATCAACAGCTTTTTTGAGCGACTTAGAAACGGATAATTTTTGAAAATAGTAATTTTGTATAACCTAAATAAATAAACAATTATGGCTTTTGAACTTCCTGCATTACCATATGCAAACAATGCACTAGAACCAAATATAGATGCTAAAACCATGGAAATCCACCATGATAAACATCATAACGCTTATGTGACTAAGTTAAATGACGCAGTTAAGGGTTCAGATCTTGACAGTAAGTCCATTGAAGATTTAATGAAAGACATCAGCAAACACCCGGGAGCGGTGAGGAATAATGGCGGAGGTCATTTCAATCATTCGCTTTTCTGGACTATTCTTTCTCCTAATGGCGGTGGAAAACCTAGTGGTGACTTGGCAGCCGCTATAGATAAGAAATTCGGCTCTTTTGATAAATTCAAAGAAGAATTTTCAAACGCTGCAGCTACCCGTTTTGGTTCTGGCTGGGCATGGTTGGCTGTTGACGAAAGCGGTGAGCTATTTGTTACCAGCACACCTAATCAAGACAATCCATTGATGGATGTTGTAGAAAAGCAAGGACAGCCGGTTTTGGGTTTAGACGTGTGGGAGCATGCTTACTATTTGAAATATCAGAACTTAAGACCTGATTACATCGCAGCATTCTGGAATGTTGTCAATTGGTCTGAAGTAGAGGCATTGTATAAAAGTGCAAAATAAATTGCGAAAGCTCTAAATAAAAAAAGCAGGGTCTTAGGCCCTGCTTTTTTTTGTTTAAATACATTTGTACTATTCCACAGTTACTGATTTAGCCAGGTTTCTGGGTTGGTCAACATTGCAACCGCGAAGTACTGCAATATGATAAGAAAGCAACTGCAACGGTATTACCGATACCAATGGCATTAATGCTTCATGGCAGGCAGGAACTTCTATCGTAAATTCGGCCATTTTAGGAATTAAGGCATCACCTTCAGTAACCACTGCGATCACACGCCCTTTTCTAGCCCTTACTTCCTGAATATTAGAAACGATTTTATCGTAGGAACTGTCCCGAGTGGCTATAAAAGCTACTGGCATCTCTTCATCAATTAAGGCGATTGGTCCATGCTTCATCTCTGCTGCAGGGTAGCCTTCCGCATGAATATAGCTGATTTCTTTCAACTTCAGCGCTCCTTCTAATGCTACCGGGAAATTGTAGCCTCGACCCAAATAAAGGAAGTTCGTAGCGTCTTTAAAAATCTCTGAAATATATTTGATCTGATCGTTCAACTCCAGCGCCTTCTCTACTTTGGAAGGAATGTTTTCCAGTTCAACGAGCAATTCCTGGTATTTTGATTCTGTTATTGTTCCCCTTTGATGACCTACACGCAAGGCGATCATGGTTAGCACAGTAAGTTGGGCAGTGAATGCTTTTGTACTGGCTACACCAATTTCAGGGCCGGCATGTGTGTATGCTCCTTCATGAGATGCTCTGGCGATAGATGAACCCACGACATTACAGATACCGAAAATAATAGCACCTTTCGACTTAGCCAGCTCGATGGCGGCCAGTGTATCAGCGGTTTCACCAGACTGGCTAATAGCTATAACAACATCGCCTTCGTTGATGACAGGGTTTCTATATCTGAATTCAGAGGCATATTCTACTTCTACAGGTATCCTGCAAAACTCTTCAAAAAGGTATTCGGCTACCTGCCCGGCATGCCATGAAGTACCACATGCGACAATAATAATTCTGTCTGCATTTATAAGTTTATTGGCATACTCCCTGATGCCACCAATAACAAGGTGACCCTTAGAGGCATTAAGCCTTCCTCGCATACAGTCGGCAATGGATTTTGGCTGCT
>JBGSXH010000407.1:0-4102 GCA_041751515.1 Cyclobacteriaceae bacterium
TCAATAGATGCCGAAGAAATGATCCCGCCATTCTCCAATAGAATAAGCATAGACCATTTTGAGCTGGAAGATGCTGTTTTCAGGTACATCGTTAGAGATAGTCTGGGAGACCATAACATTGATGTGGAAGGCTTTAACTTCTCTATGGATCATTTTTATATTGACTCAGCTGAAGTGCACAAGAGCAATAGATTATTCTATGCAGATAATGTGCAGGCCAATATCAAAAACTATTCTATCAAACTACCTGATAGTTTATACATTCTTGAATTTAAAGAGTTATCGCTTTCCGAGAATGATGGCATATTGATGGTCGATTCGTTGAGAATGATACCTCGTTATGACCGATATCCCTTTGGGAAAGAGGTAGGCCATGAAGTAGATCGTATGGATCTGGCAGTAGACAATATTGTTTTCAACCAGCTCAATTTACGTGCTTTTATTGATTACCGACAATTTATAGCAGGCTCATTGGCATTGGAAGGAGTACATCTGGAAATCTTCAGAGATAAGAATTTGCCTTTTCCCGATAAAAAGAACCCTAAAATGCCGCAAGAATCTTTACGGGAGCTCAATATGCTTTTAAATATTGATACAGTATTGGTACGAAATGCATATATCGCATACGAAGAGCATGCAGAAAATGGTTCGGAAGCAGGTAAGGTTTCCTTTGAATCCATGTATGTCAGTATTTATAATGTCACAAACGATGAGGAAAGGCTTAACAACGGCGAAGCACTATTAATTGATGCACAGACTAAGCTCAATGGAAAGGGATTGATTAATGCGCATTTTAATATTCCAATTGGCAGTAGTTCCAATGCCTTTTCTTATAAGGGAACTTTGGGCGAGATGGCCTTTGAAGATCTTAACCACATTCTGACGCGCAATGCCTTTATTTCGGCACGTGAAGGAAAGATCAAAAAAGTTGAATTTGAGGTAAAAGCGAATGATGACAGAGCAGCAGGAACAATGCGATTCTTTTATAATGACTTGAAAATCGACTTGTTAAATAAAGATTCCGGTGAAAAAGGGGTTGTAGAAACGTTAGGATCATTCGCAGCCAACACCTTTGTAGTGAGAAGCGATAACCCCAGGGGTCGGCGACTCAGGGTTGGTGAAATTAGCCAGGAACGTGATAAAACCCGGTCGATGTACAACTACTGGTGGATAACGTTACTGTCTGGCATAAAATCCAGCCTCGGTGTTGCCGGAAAGCAGGAAGCTGTACGCCTTGAGAGAGATGAAATCCCCTAAACTTTAGGGGTTTCAATTTCATCCTTAATAAATATTTTGCGAATTCTGTCGATTGTGATTGCATGCCGTTCGGTGCCTTCTGTACCAAGCAGGTATGCAAACGGCTTTAAATTGCCAACTCTATCGCAGATGATCTTGATCACCCCCATCAAAGGCACTGCCACAAACATCCCTGGAATACCCCATACCATGCTGCCGACTATCAGGCTTAGTATTATTATAAATGGATTAATGCTTACTCTATCGCCCACAATATTCGGAGTCAATATATTGTTTTCGATAAACTGGATGATAATAAATAGAATTACGACCCCAACAGCATAGGCGGGACTATCGCCTGTCAATATGGCGAAAATTAAGGGAACTGCACCGCCTATCAAAGTTCCGAAATACGGTATAAAATTAAATAAGGCACTGACTATTCCTAAAAAGAGCGCAAACTTCAGGCCTACGATCAAAAGACCGATAGTATTAAGAATACATAAAATGAGGACTACTAAGAAAATACCAGCCATATAGCGCTTGGTCAAAACCCCAATTTCGTCCATTATGATATCGGCATTGTGGTGGTTCTTAGCAGGAACAATCTGGAAGATAAAGTTTCTGAACTTATTCCTATAATACAATAGAAAGAAAACAAAGACGGGCATTAGCATGATTTTAACAACTGTACCCGCTGTGGCTGAAAATGCTGTGGAAATGAAGGTACTACCACTGTCAAAAACATTATCAACCTGGTCTTTAATCCACGCTGTTTGCGTCTGAGTAGCAATGCCTGAGCGGCTTTCTATAGTTTTTTCGACTGCTATTAAGTTATTGACTGCCTGCTCCTTCATCGCGGGTATGTCCTCTAAAAATATGGCCATTTGCGTAGCCAATACATAGGAGAAGGCCACAAGGATGAATATTCCGGACAATATGCTGAGTATATTTGCTAATATGCGTGGAGCACCGAGCTTCTCAAGCTTTGCAGCGATCGGATAGATGAGAAAAGCCAATAATATACTCAATGCCAGCGGGTAAAGAAAATTTCTGCCGGCAATTAAGATATGAAAAAACAATACCACAAATAGTAATGCCAGTGTAGACTTAAGCAGTCCGGGATATTTATACATTGCTTAATTTTAATCAGTTTACCAATAATACGTTAATCTGTTTGTAGTTTCGCATTTTTTCTACAGATTTAAATGTAAAATTTTCAAGCCCAAAGCATTAGCAAGCATCTATGTCTGATAAAGAGAAACCTCCTTTGTTTAAAAGCTGGAATACTTGGTACTATTTATTACTAATCACGCTGATTACTTTAATAGCAATTTTCTATGCAATTACGCAATACTTTATCTAAAGTAAACTCTTGGTCTATCGTTTTACAAAAGAAAGCCTCTCTATAAATTAATGTTTACGACCACTCTTATATAAAACAGATAGAAGATGAATCAGATAGATTGGCTTGTACTTTTCGGCACACTTGTCTTCATTGTTACCTATGGCGTTTGGAAAACCCGTGGTAGTACTAACATACAAGGTTATCTGTTAGGAGATAAAAGCATGAAATGGTGGACGATTGGTCTTTCCATCATGGCTACACAGGCCAGTGCCATTACTTTCCTATCTACCCCGGGTCAGGCATTTGAGGACGGAATGGGTTTTATTCAGTTCTATTTTGGTCTGCCTATAGCAATGATTATTCTTTGCGTAACGGTAATTCCCATTTATCATCGCTTGAAGGTTTATACAGCATATGAGTTTTTAGAAAAGCGATTTGACCTCAAATCAAGATTTTTGGCTGCTTTTCTGTTTTTGATACAGCGAGGACTGGCAGCAGGGATTACCATATACGCACCGGCAATCGTATTGAGCACAATTTTGCAATGGTCACTGACATCAACGATTTTGCTGATTGGCATCCTTGTCACCATTTATACGGTGACAGGCGGAACCAAAGCTGTGAGTCAAACTCAAAAGCAACAACTTGCCGTCATGATGGGGGGTATGGTTGTAGCATTTATAATGCTGCTCAACTATATGCCCGAAAATCTGGGGTTTACAGGTGCTATGCAAATTGCCGGCAAAATGGATCGGCTCAATATTATTGACTTGGAGTTCGATCCTTCAGAGCGTTATAATGTCTGGTCAGGGATCTTAGGAGGCGTTTTCTTATTTGCTTCGTATTTTGGCACAGATCAGTCTCAAGTGCAAAGATATCTTTCTGGAAAATCGGTAGGTGAAAGTCGCATGGGACTTATATTTAACGGGCTGCTTAAAATTCCTATGCAGTTTTTTATTCTTTTAATAGGAGTGATGGTTTTCGTGTTTTATCAATTTCACCAACCTCCTGTCTTTTTTAATGAAGCTGCACGTATAAATCTGGAAAAAAGTAGCTATGCTAAAGATTTAGAGGCAATAGAAGCGAAGCATCGTCTTGTATTTGAAGATAAACAATTGGCATTAATGGAGATGATGGAAGCCATTAATGCCAATGACGAAACAGCTACAGCCAGACAAAGAGCACTAGTGCTTGATCTGGAGCAGGAAAACAGACAGTTGAGAACCGAGGTGGGTGACCTGATGCTTTTGGCGGACCCGAATGCTGAAGTAAACGATACAGACTATGTATTTCTTACCTTTGTCATGAATCACTTACCCCATGGTTTAATTGGCTTGTTGCTCGCAGTTATCTTCTCAGCAGCGATGTCTTCCACTGCCTCTGAGCTCAATGCATTGGCTTCTACAGCCACAATAGACTTTTACAAAAGAGCTGTAAAAGCTGAAGCTAGTGACCGACATTATCTAATAGCAAGTAAATTGCTTACCGTATTTTGGGGAGCTTTAGCGATGAGTTTTG
>JBGSXH010000408.1:0-4069 GCA_041751515.1 Cyclobacteriaceae bacterium
GTCAAACCGGTATTATTCCGGAAAACCAGTACAATAGAACGTCTATCAGGTTAACAGCCGAAACATCAGTTACAGATAAGTTGAGAGTAACAGGTTCTGCTAACTATGTCAGCAGTACCAGTACACGTTTTGGCCGGGGAAATAACTTTGCTGATGTAGTGCAGGGAACTATAAGAACTCCACCAAGTTTTGATAATTCCGCAGGCTATCTTTTACCTGATGGCATTACGCAAAGATCGTTCAGAAACAATTCACCGGATAACCCATTTTGGACTGTTAATAATAATCCATTTAATGATGAGGTGCATAGGCTCATAGGGTATTTGCAAGCGAATTACGAAATCACTCCGTGGTTGAGTGCTATGTACCGTGTAGGAACAGATTTTTCTTCTGATAAGCGAACCCAGATATGGGCTCAGGGAAGTTTTGGCGGCGATGCCTTGCCAAGAGGAAGAACGCAGGAAGATACCTATAACGACCAGATCATTAACAGTGATTTTATCCTAACAGCAACAAAAGAATTCGGTGAAGACTTTAATACCTCTTTGATCGTCGGTCATAACTATTTCAGCAATACCAATCGCAGACAATTTTTCGACGGGAGAGACCTCTTGATTCCTGGTCTTTACAATATTACTAATGCTCAGGATCAATTAATATTAGATCAAAATCTGACGGAAAAAGAAACTGTAGGAGCTTACTCCAGACTATCTGTAGATTATAAGAATTACATTTTTCTGGAACTGAATGGTAGAAATGAGTGGACTTCGACGCTTTTAACGGGAAATAACAGCTTTTTCTACGGATCGGCAGGACTTGGTTTCGTATTCTCAGAGGCTTTTAATATCGACCAGGGCGCTTTGTCTTTTGGTAAATTCAGGGCATCATATGCGGAAGCAGGCCGTGATGCCCCACCGTACAGAACCCAGACATACTACAACAGAGCAACTGTAGGTGGCGCTTATGGAGGAGGCCTAACATTCCCATTCATTGCAGGATTAGGTGCTGCGGAACTATCTACCGTGGCAGGCAATCCTAATTTGTTGCCGGAAAGAAACAAAACGCTGGAAATAGGAGCGGACCTCCGCTTTTTGAATGATAGGTTAGGTTTTGACATAACCTACTACAGGGCGGTAGATGTAGATCAGATTGTGAATGTGCCTATGGCCGGGAGTACAGGATTTGCTAACCAGTTCATCAATGCTGGTACAATTGAAAACCAGGGTTGGGAAATAGTTGCCAATGCCACACCTGTACAGGCAGGAGATTTCCAATGGGACATCATCGCCAACTTTACCAGAAACAGAAGCATGGTATTGGATTTACCTGTAGACAGAATATTATTAACTGGCTTTGGTAATTTAAGACCGTTGATCACCGAAGGAGAGCCTTACGGTGTTTTTTATGGTACCGGTTTTCTTCGTAATGATGATGGACAGATTGTAATTTCAGATGCAGGATATCCAGTTCAAAATCCAGTGTCAGAAGAGAATCCATCAGGCGATGTTAAAATTGGAGACCCAACACCAGATTTTCTACTGGGAATTAGGAATAATTTCTCTTACAGAAACTGGGGTTTATCCTTCCTTTGGGATATTAGAGTTGGTGGCGATATTGCTAACGTTACTTCCAACTGGATGCGAGCTCAGGGTATAGACCAAGCTACCACAGACAGGGGAAGTATTGTCGTATTCAATGGTGTCACACAAGATGGGGAAGTCAATACGCAACCGGTTCTAATTGATGATGCGAGTTATTATAATGCCAATACCGGAAACAGAAATATTGCGGAACGATTCATTGAGGATGGCTCATGGGTTCGCCTTCGAGATGTTAATCTTTCTTACGGACTACCGAATGAATTAGTTAATCGACTCCGATTGAAATCTTTAAGTCTGGGCTTATATGGCCGAAACATCTTATTGTTCACTGGCTATTCCGGTGTGGATCCTGAGACAAATTTTGCGGGACCTAACTCCTCTGTGGGAGTTGATGCTTTTGGTACACCAACCACCCGTAGTTTTGGTATTAGTTTAAATGCAGCGCTTTAAAAGACAGGATATGAAAATTAACAAATCGACTATATTAAGAGGATTAATGGGTTTTGGCCTGGTTTTCAGTGCATCTTGTAATTTGCAGGAAACCAATGTCAATCCGAACGCAGTGAGTGAGGTGACACCTAATGTTACCTTGCCTAGCGCACAAGCCAATATGGCCTGGGCCATTACCGATTTTACAGCCCAGTCTACCAGTTCTTTATTGCAGTATCTTACGGGTACACTCAATGTACAATACAATGTAACCACGTATGATTATCTGCCTGTCAACTTTCAGACACCATGGAACAGCCATTTTTATGCAGGAGCTATGGTAGACTTAAGGAACATTATTGAGCAGGCGGAAGCAGATGGGTCGCCATACTATTCAGGGATTGCCAAAATCCAGATGGGCATGTTATTAGGTTATATTGTGGACTTTTGGGGTGATGCACCGTATTCACAAGCGTTTCAGCTTGATGAGTTTCCTCAGCCGCAATACGACAGTGGTGAAGAGCTCTATGAGGAGATGTTTCGCCTGTATGAATCTGGTATACAAGATCTTCAAGCTGAAGAAAGCGCACTGATACCAACATTCAACGATAGGGTTTATCCGGCTTCTAATACGACCAATTGGGCTGCCAGCAGCAGAGCACAATGGATTGCAGCAGCGCACGCATTGAGGGCAAGATATTATAACCACTACAGCAAATTGGATCCTGAAGGATCAGCTAATAATGCACTGCAGGCAATTGCCGATGGGGCCTTTACTAGCGCAGCTGACGAGATGTCTATCACCTTCGGAGATTCTGAACTTACTACAGGGCCGTGGTATGGCTTTTTATTAGGTACCTTTGGTCAGAATAACATTGCCGTTAGCCAGGAGATAATAGACAAACTTGAAAATCGTGTAGGCGAAGGTATCAATGACCCTCGGCTTCCTTATTATGTGGAAGAAAATAGCAGCGGGGAGTTTGTAGGAGCACCAGTTGGGAGTTCATCTATACCTTCAAACGCCTCACGTATAGGGCCCTATATTCGATCCATTGGTACACCAACTTACATTATGACCTATTCTGAGCTGAAGTTCATTGAAGCGGAAGCTTATCTCAGACTGAGCCAGTTTGCCAATGCAGCCACAGCTTATAATGAGGCAGTAATTGCCAGCTTAGAGCAGGTTACTGGCAATGCAGATGAGGCTTACGTAGCTACCTTTGCGAGTGAAACAGCAGCGAGTATTCAGGAAGATGGAATGGAGAAAATCTTTACAGAGAAATATATTGCCATGTACCTGCAGGCAGAAGCCTGGACCGACTGGAGAAGAAGTATTCCAGCTGGTGCAGATGGGACAACCAGCGGTATACCCAATTTAGAGGCAGCGCCTGGTAACTTGAGTGGGGGCGTATTCCCAAGAAGGTTCTTGTACCCAACTTCCGAACTGGATAACAATGCTGCCAATGTTCCGGAAACCTCTCGTTTCGCCAGAGTATTCTGGGATTTATAATCTTTAAACCAATTGAAAATGAAAAGATATACTATTGTTTTAGCTTTACTATTAACAACAGCTTTAACTGCTTGCTTTGAAGAAAGAGACGAGGGATATGAGTTTGTAGGCTTTGTGGCTACAATTCCCATGCTTACGATTTCTGGTGATGCTCCTCTGCTGCCCGGTAATACCGTTACCGTCAATTTTAGGTACTATGCTGAAAATGCAGATGTCGTGGCACTGCGCCTGCTGGACTCGAACGAAGGGACCGTGGCCTCGAGAGAAGTATCAGGACATAACAGAGAGGATTCTTATGAAGATGCATTCGACTATACCATTCCTGCAGATGCTGAATTTGGTTCGTCCATTGTGCTGACTTTGGAGGTAGAAACGTCAAATAACCTTGTGAATAGCAGGACAGTTACGCTGGAGGTCGATACTCCTGCAGAAGAGGAGGAAGAAGATGAAGGAGAAGGCTAAGCCGGATTCACTATGCAACTGAGTATAAAAAATGGGCTGTATTTTGATTCAGCCCATTTTTTTTATG
>JBGSXH010000409.1:0-4450 GCA_041751515.1 Cyclobacteriaceae bacterium
CCACTTCATCAGCGGCAATAGGGTCAGAAATGTATACTTTTTCCTTTTTGATCAAATAAACGTTCCGATAAAGACCACTGAAAATATTAAAATCCAACTCAGCAATGGGCTTCCCAGGTGGCACCTGGGGGTTGTCTTCATTGTTCAGTTTCACGACCACCACATTGTCCTCCCCAAAATTTACCGCTTCAGAGATGTCAACATAAAAAGGAGAATATCCCCCCAGGTGCTCAAAAATTTTATCCCCATTGATATACACTTCGGCCACCTGCATGGCGGCTTCAAACTTTAGCGCGATATGTCGGCCTTTTTCATCCTCCGACAAAGGAAATGATTTTCTGTAATAGCACGTGCCCTGCCATTGTTCTTCTTCAATGACCAGGGGTTCTATATGCGCTGTATGAGGCAAATTGACCGTATCCCAGGCAATACTTTTAACATCTTCATTTTGATATATAGTTGCCGTATCTTCCACCGCTTCTGCTTTGACAAACTGCCAGGCTTCGTTAAAAAGTTGGTTTTCCGGTGACAAATGCTCCGGTGTCTTCTCCCCACACGAAAAAAGCAACGTGGCGAGAATAATACTGGTAATAATCTTGTACATGTAATTGCTATAAGGATGAACTTCCTGGATTAAACATAAAAATAGGGAATGAATGTTTATAAATGTTGATTACTTTAATTATCTGACACTTGCTGCATTGCTTCTCTGATTGCGCAGGCAAAGCTTTACTATAGCACTATCTTATCAATTTTAGTCTATTTTTATCATTCTACCGGTTATCTCACCGAGCTTCTCTATATTGAGTATAGACCAATTAGGAATAACAAAATGAAGATCACCACAACACTGCTAGCACTGACTGTACTTTCTTTTTGCTATTGTATGCCATCTTCCATAGCGCAAACAGTAAATGAAGGTTTTAAAATTAACGAACAGGAATACCTTGAATACAAAAGCGTCAATGTGATGCTCGCACACGATTTTTACCCGGAGAGTCATCAGGGCGGTGTGGGTATTATCCAGAATGGGCTACGCACTGCCACCAATGGCGATTTGCGGCTGGAGCCTACGCCCGGACAATGGCAGCCTGTACCTAAAGTAGGCGAAAGGATGGTCGACCGGGATGCGAAAGAAATCAGCATTCAGATGTCCTACCCCGATGAAACAAAAGATGAAAAAGGCTTCAATCCCCTGTTTTACCCAGATCTTGAGTTCAGCTATGATGTAAAAATTAAACCTGACGGTGATGCGTTTCTGATTATCGTCGATTTAGAAACGCCGCTTCCTGATGAATGGATAGGAAAAGTGGGTTTCAACATTGAGTTGTTTCCAGGCATCCTGTTCGGAAAATCTTATTATATGGACGATCAGCAGGGTATTTTTCCGAGGCAGCTGAACGGACCGGGATCAATGGCACAAACGGAGGACTATCAGGCCATGCCGCTGGCAACCGGAAAAAGATTGACGGTGGCACCGGAAACAGAGGAGCAGCGGCTCGTTATCGAAAATTTGCAGGACGACAGTTTGGAATTATTAGATGGCAGAGCCCGTCACAATAACGGTTGGTTTGTCGTGCGTTCGCTTGTACCTGCCGGAGCCACCAACAATGCCATTCAGTGGCGGGTGACGCCGCATGCAGTAGAAGGCTGGCAACACGAACCGGTGATTCAGGTGTCGCAGGTGGGCTACCATCCCGGGCAAAAGAAGATGGCTGTCATAGAACGTGATGCCAATGATGCTCGAAAACTGGAGGCGACTTTACTGAAGGTAAAAGCTACCGGCGGCTTTGAGGAAGTAAAAAAAGCACAGTCTTCTCATTGGGGGAAGTTTTTAAGATACCATTACGATCAGTTTGATTTTTCTGACGTGGAAGCGGAAGGCCTGTACGTGGTACAATTTGACGACAAACGCAGTAATCCATTTCAGATCAGCGAAACGGTTTTTGATCGCCATGTCTGGCAACCTACGCTGGAATATTTTCTGCCGGTACAAATGTGCCATATGCGTGTCAATGACCGCTATAAGGTATGGCATGGCCTATGCCATATGGACGATGCGCTCATGTCGCCCACAGACATCAACCACTTTGACGGCTATCTGCAGGGACCTTCTACCCTCACCGACTTTGCTCCTGGCGACCACGTTCCGGGCCTGAACATCGGGGCATGGCATGACGCTGGTGACTTTGACATCAGGGTCGAATCGCAGGCTTCCGAAGTGCAGATCCTCTCCTATGCATTTTTGGAATTTGATATTGACTATGACAATACAACCATCAGCCAGGAAAACAATAGCGTGGAGATGCATACGCCTGACGGCATACCGGATTTACTGCAGCAAATTGAGCATGGACTATTGTCCATAACAGGAGCATACGAAAGCATGGGCAGACTTTACCGTGGTATTATTTCACCTGGCCTTCGACAATATGTGCACCTTGGTGATGCGGCAACCATGTCAGACAATGTGATTTTTGATAAAAACAATGCCGGAGCAATCCTGGATACCCTGGACCGCTTCAGTACCCACAAGTATATTGAGCCAGGCGGACCAGACGATCGGTGGGTATTTACCGAAGAGAATCCAAAGCGGGAACTCGGCGTTGCCGCAGGTCTGGCAGTAGCGGCCAAAGCCCTGGAAGGCTATAATGATGAGCTGGCTGGAAAATCACTTCGCATTGCCGAAGCACTTTTCAGTGAAACTGAAACCGATGATATGGTCGTTCGACTGGCCGCAGCAACAGAACTGTTCCTGGCTACAGAAAAGGAGGAATATGCGAATTTCCTCATTGAACATACGGACGATATCAGCGGTAATATCCAAAAGACAGGCTGGTTTATTGGACGGACTTTACCGCTCATTGACGATGCTTCATTCCGGGAAAGCATCCGGAATGCCGTAGCTGAATACAAGGACGAGATTGATAAAGAAGAGCAAAAAACACCCTATGGGGTGCCTTATGAGCCAGACATCTGGGGTGCAGGCTGGGGTATTCAAAGGTTTGGTGTAGAGCAGTATTTTCTGCACACAGGCTTTCCGGAGATTATCCAACCCTCCATTATGCTGAATGCCATGAACTTCGTACTGGGCGTACACCCCGGCACGAACACCCGGTCCTTCGCTTCCGGTGTAGGTGCAAGTTCATTGACCGTTGCCTATGGTGTCAACCGCGATGAATGGTCTTACATTCCCGGTGGAGTGGGCTCCGGCACAGCGCTGATCAGACCCGACTTTCCGGAGCTGCTCACCTGGCCCTATCTGTGGCAACAGACAGAATATGTGATGGGCGGGGGCGCTTCTAACTTTATGTTCCTCGTCCTTGGCGCACAAAAAGTACTAAAGGAGCAATAAGATCGATCGCATTCGCCCTTATTGATCTTTACGCTGATCTTTAAAAGTACCCTCAGTTTCGGGCAGCAAACGGTGCATGCAGTGCAGCAATGACCGAAACTGATGGTAATTGGCTTTCCAGATATGGCCTTTGGCAGCAGTTTTAGCTTCCGGGGCGGTATCGAGGCCGTTTTCGAACCAGCCACCATGTTCCTGATCGATAATATATTCCTCAATATAGGTCCATAATTGCCTGAACTTATCAAAGTAAGCCTGTTCATCTTCAGGAAAATGATCAGCCATGAGTAATAATGCATTCAGGCCTTCTGCCTGCGCCCACCAGTTTTTATGCTCATTGATGATGCGAAGCTCCTCTTCCCCTTCAAAATAATACCCCTGATCGTAAAAACCACCTAATTCGCTGTCCCAACCATTTTCCAGGGCATGGTCCACCATTCTTTTGGCTATTGCCATCGTTTTTGCATCATCCTCGTAGCCTAACAGATGACTGGCTTCCAGCATTAAAAAGGCTGTTTCGACGTCATGCCCAAAAGAAACATGGTCGAGGTAGCGGTGCTTCAATATGGTTGCTTCGTCAGTATGTCGAAAAGAAACCGGTGTCCAGTCTGGTTCAAAGAACAGCACCAAATTCCCCTTTTCATTGGTAATTGTATCCCGGACCAGCAACAACATTTCCTCCAGCCTTTCTCTGAGTAAAGCATCGGGCCAAACCGCGTACAGTGCCGTAAATGCTTCCAACAAATGGATGGCGCTATTTTGATCTTTATAGCCCAAATCAGAAGTTGAGGTTGTATTGGCGGTCCTTTTGGCCTGCGTACCATCACGCAACATGTGCTGGTGGTAGCCCTTGTATTGCTTATCGTGACTGTGCTCTTCCAGCCAATGAAACGTTTCCTGCGCCAGCTTCAGCGCTGATGAATCGCCATTGGCCTGAAACAAGGCTGACAATCCGTAAATCGCAAAAGCATTACCATAGGCTGTTTTGGCTTCCTCCGGCTTGCTGATGACCTTACCCTTCCTGTCCACAAGGGTGTGAAAACCGCCGAACTCTTCATCCCATATTTTATCTTGTAAAAACTTGAAGCCATGGACTGC
>JBGSXH010000410.1:0-2956 GCA_041751515.1 Cyclobacteriaceae bacterium
GAGTCCTAATCACCAATTGGAAAACCTTGGAAAATAAAGATCTCAGCAATGTATCGAAAAACACCTTCTAGCGAAAAGAACGCTTCCCTTTTGCAGGAAATTCGACAGGAATTCTTAGGCACATTTTCGAAGGAAGAAGAACGAACTACAACTTTTATGACCAGGTATCCCAAGCAGATATTTATCGGCATGGTCATACTGATTATCCTCTCTTCGATTCTTGCCTTTGTATATACGCCATTAACATATGACAAAGAATTTCCGGAGGAATTATCCTTTGGATCTGCGAATGAAATTAAAGAGAACGTCTCTGGGGAAATATCCACTATTCTGGATCTCAGCGATAGGGTCAAACGGATCAGTCTTTTAAAAGCTGAAGTGGAGCGAATTATTCAGTTGGATGTAATCAGTTACAAAGACAGTGTCTTTCTGGAAAATGCCATTCAGGAGCTTGAATACTTTAACAATCATAAAAAAAAGGACAATGAAAATTAATTTTAAGAAACCAAAATATATACTTCCCCTTATTCTTCTTCCATTCCTCTTTTTGCTCAACTATAGCTTACAGCCCTATTTTCAAAAAGAAGAGCTGTTGACAATGGAGGGTAGAGAAAATATCCAAGAAAAAATCGGGGATGTGTCAGATCAAATCCGAAACAGGGGAATTGATGGTAAATTGGATGCTTTTAGGTCCAGATACAAAAATGCTGACGGTTATACTGCCATTAAAAACTTAAAAATTGAGGTAGACGAACAGGAAGGCATTACCTCTCAATACAATGCCTCTGAAAAAAGAATGTTGGATTCAATTGATAGGGCTCTTTCAAATTCTTTGAAAAAACCCGTCTATGAAAACAATCTTGGCAACAGCAACAACAATTATCGCCAAAGGCAATCAAATAGCAACATTTCTAAAGAAGATGAAGAGTTACTTAGGGCTATCGAACAGTTACAGGGAAACAAAAAAACTGATAACTCCCGCTATGATGATCCCATGGAATTGTTCCGCGCTCAAATGGCAGTTATTGATTCAATATCTAAAGTAAATGACCCTACAAACCCACCTTCCCTATCCGAATCCATAGAACAGCCTCTGCATCAGTATAAAGATAAAGTATTAAAAGCCGACCAATCTCAAGAATTCTTTAATACCGTGGCAGTAAAGGAAGAAAAATCATTTATAAAAGCCATTGTGGATGAGGATTTTGAGAAGGGTGTATTAGGGGGAAGATTAAGGATAAGGCTTTTAGAAGATATAAGAGTTGGAAGTTCTTTTTTGGAGAAAGGTACTTATCTCTATGCCCTGATCAGCGGGTATGAATCTCAGCGGGTAAAACTCAGTATCAGTAGTGTTTTGGTAGAGGATAAAATTCATCCTGTCCAGCTGTCCATCTTCGATATGGATGGATTGGAAGGGCTTTATGTACCTATCAATACATTTAGACAATTTTCCAAAGAGCTGGGTGGAAATGCAAGCAGTGGAATGAATGTACAAATGCAACAAAGTCCCGGTACTATGAACCAGTTTTACATGTCCACTTTGCAAAAAGTATTTTCCTCCTCTTCTCAAGCCATGTCCAGAACCATTAGACAGAACAAGGTCAACTTGAAATACGGAACCTTTATCTATCTGATAGATCCAGAGGACCTTTTAGAAACCCAAATATTCGATCCTACATTATTAAACCAGCACTAATATGATACGAACATTGCTACTGCTATCTCTTCTCATCTCTACCCAGTTAAATGCATTGGGACAAAGGCAAGAAGGTGGACTATCTCAAAACGACTTGCAGAGAGTCTACATCAACGAGAACATTTCCTTACACTTCATTTCTCCAGAACCCATTCAATATGTTGATATATCTACCAAAAACTTGGTGGGAAACATTCCTATTGACAATGTTTTTAGGGTAAAGGCTATTATGGACAGTGTTTCAAATTACAATGGATACAGTCAGTCGCTTGGAATTATTACCATCATTGGCCAAAAATTCATTGCACAATATGACCTATGGTATGCTTCGGGTTCAAGAAATCTTGAAACACAAATAGAAATTCAGCCTCGAAACACCAATCCATTAAATATTGGCGCTACTCCCCTTTCCCATAATGAATTGAGGCATTTATCTATTGAGGCTTACAAAAAGAAAAAAAGTAAACATACTATTTACAGTTCAAAATATGGAATAACGGGTAGGGTCAATAACATATACACGTTTGATGATTATGTTTTTCTAGACATCACTTACACTAACAGGACCAACTTAAAATTTGAAGTAGACCAAGTACGATTCAAAATATCTGACAAGAAAATCACTAAAGCTACCAATGTACAAGACATTGAAATTCAGCCAACTTATCAACTTTCAGATAAAAAAGAGTTTAAGCGAAATTATAGAAACATTTATGTCCTAAAGAAATTTTCATTTCCCAATAATAAAGTACTTTCTATAGAGCTGACCGAGTCTCAGATTTCGGGAAGAACCCTCGTGCTTTACCTAGACTATTCTGACATCCTAACTGCGGACATGTTATGAAATATATTATTGCGATCTTGATTTTCTATTGTGGATGCTTTGTATGTCATGCGCAAAACGGAACCAAATACCTCAAATTCCAGGGAGGTATTGGAGTTAGAGAAATCTCTATGGGAAGCATTTCATTTGATTATAACACTAACTATTATAACCAAAATGAAATCTTTGGAGAATGGGTTAATTCCTCTCGAAGTCAATACCAGACTTTAATGGGGGGATTTGCATTCAAACCTATTCTGTTACGTAGCCACAACTCTAGCCTAAGACTTCGATTAGGTGCTGGAATAGGAACTGATACTAGAAACTTTGTTGCTGCTCCTAATTTAGGTTTAGAATTTTCCCAAACACTGGCTAACCGGGTAGATATAATAATTGAAAACAGAAATCAGGCTGTCCTATGGGCACCTAAAATTGAA
>JBGSXH010000411.1:0-1691 GCA_041751515.1 Cyclobacteriaceae bacterium
ATGGAGCGCTACTTCAATTACATCGCTAACATTTCTGTCAATGAGGAAAACACCTATCAGCCCCTGTATTCTATTACCGGGAAGCGGGAGTTGTTAGAAAAGAATCTGGATCTTACGGGTTATATGGGTAACCAACCTGTGCGCGTAGGCAACCAGGCATATGAACATGTGCAAAACGATGTTTATGGTCAGGTACTTATTTCCCTATTGCCGCTGTATGTTGATAAACGATTTATAGATACCGGAAAAAGCGATAGCATCAATTTAATCAAACATACCCTGGATAAAATTGACAAATGTATCGACCAGCCGGATGCCGGTTTGTGGGAGTTCAGAAATCTTAGTCAATACCATGCCTACACGTATTTATTTCACTGGGCGGGTTGCCAAGCTGCACTTAAAATAGGGCGCGACTTTGATGATAAAGATATTATCAAACTTTCTCAAAAGCTAATTCAGAAATCCTGTAAAAAGCTGGAAGCCTGTTATGATCCCAAACTGGGTGTATATTCACAGGCAATTGGTTCAAAAAATCTTGATGCCAGTACTTTACAGCTCATCATGATGAACTATCTCGACCCCAACTCTGATCGTGCGAAGAGCCATCTCATCGAACATGAAAAGGAGTTAAAAGCCAGTAACGGTTTATTTTATAGATATAAGCACAGTGATGATTTTGGTGAACCCGAAAGTACCTTTATGATCTGTTCGTATTGGTATGTGGAAGCACTGGCTTGCGTGGGCAGAGTAGATGAAGCGATTAAAATATTTGAAAGCCTGACGCAATATGCCAATCCTCTGGGCCTGTTGAGTGAAGATGTGGATGCCAAGGACGGTAGCCAATGGGGCAATTTCCCACAGGCTTACAGTCACGTTGGTCTGGTAAATGCCGCTTATCGCATTGCCAATAAAATAGATAAGCCTAATTTCCTATAGCATAGCAGCAAGAAGCTATTAACTGCTGAGCATTGCGCTCAGCAGTTTTCTAACTTCTTTGTAATTGTCGACGTAATACTTGGCCATAGAGCTATTGATCCCCACTTTAATGGTATAAGCTATGGATGGCATCGCTTTAAAAGTATCTTCGTCGGTATGGTCGTCACCAATAGCAAGGATAAAATCAGCGCTTTTATCCAACCACTTTTTCGCGGCAACGCCTTTATTGATGACGCTACTTTTAACTTCCACTACGTGGTCACCTTCCATTACCAACAGGTCCATAGTGGCAGTGATGTATTTCAGGTGACTTGTTAGTTCACGAATCCTTAATTCGCCAAGACCGGTTTCAACTTTTCGGTAATGCCATACGAGAGAATAATCCTTTTCCTCAATAAAAGACCCAGGAGTTCTATTGACGTAGAGTTCCAGAATATCTCTGATTTCATCTTTCCAGTCATTATTAAGACCATCAGGCAGTTCCCAATCCTCACCTTTTCGTTTGGACCAAACACCATGCTCAGCAATAAAATGTAGAGGAAAATCACCCAACCACTTCGTTAGCATCTTCCTGTCGCGACCACTAATGGTAGTAACCTGATTTTTCTCGTCGGAGGTAAGTCCATCTACTATTTCATTCAGTTCGGCGTCAGGTCTGGCATCGTTAGGGTCATCGGTAAAGCCAACGAGCGTGCCGTCATAATCCAGAAATATTAATCTATTGCTGGCATTCTTATAGTCTTTAAGCAATTGCT
>JBGSXH010000412.1:0-3642 GCA_041751515.1 Cyclobacteriaceae bacterium
CCTCAGCTGCAGCGCCAAACCCAGTGCGGCTAATGCGGCACCCATCAGCCACTTTCTTTCATAAACCAGGTGGACGCCTGCCAATACGAGCGGCATAAATGCTATGGCGGCAATGCGGGCGTTGTGACCTGCACTTAAACCAATCATCATAAAGCTGGATAAACCAAAGCATAATGCGCCCCCTATGGCCAGGTAAGGTCTTACCTTAAATGACAGCAACATGATGTAATAGCATAAAAAGCATAAAAAGGTGATACGGACAGGATGCGGCAAACCCAGGGAAAGAATGCTCTGCACGTGTTGTAACACCTCATTGCCCCATTGTATGTCAACCAGATAGGCAGGCATGCCTCCGAACATATTGCTGGCCCAGAGTCCTTCTTCTCCTTCGCTGTTTCGAAACTCCCGCAATTCATGCGCGGCACCTTCCCATTGCAGAATATCGTTTTGGTAGATAGCTTTACTCTCAAATAGTACCGGGTTGAAAAACAGCGTTACAACCAACAGAAATGTGAATACAGCGATGACATGAGGAAGAATATGGCTTTTAAAGTCGGGCATTGATGTTTTTTTGGATTAAATGCTGGCTTTTAAGTGCAGGAGCTACGAATAATTTTATACACGCCCTTTGCTATTTTTTTTATAAAAACAATTTTATATGCAATACTGCCGCAAAGTTAAAACTTTAAGATAGACTCAACGATACCGATTGCATATTTTCAGGTAAAATCATCGCAATATTGTCAAATGTTATGCAATTACTCCGGCCTAAGTAAGATAATTTTTTCTATTGACGATTATAAGCAGCGCAATATCCACCGAAAAAGCAAATGAATAAATGTAAGGGCTACTTTATAACAAGGATATTTTTCGCTAATTTTACGGGAAATTTACCAATGCGATATGTTTGATAACCTCAGTTATAAATTAGATAAAGCCTTTAAGAATCTTAAAGGGCAAGGCAGCATTACCGAAGTAAACGTAGCCACTACTGTAAAAGAAATTCGTCGGGCACTTATCGACGCCGATGTAAATTATAAAGTAGCCAAGGATGTAACCGATACCATTAAGGAGGAAGCAATGGGGCGGAAGGTGTTGGCGGCTGTTTCTCCCGGGCAGTTACTAACTAAAATTGTAGATGAAGAGCTTACCCGGTTAATGGGTGGGCAGAAAGAAGATATTAGTATTCAGGGTGATCCTGCAGTTATTTTGATTTCAGGACTGCAAGGTTCGGGTAAAACCACATTTTCCGGTAAACTTGCCAGTCATCTGAAAAAGCAAAACAGGCAGGTGCTTTTAGCCGCCTGTGATATTTACCGCCCTGCGGCCATCGATCAGCTAAAGGTGCTCGGTGAGCAAATAGGGGTTGAAGTATACGCTGAGCCTGAAAACAAGAATGCCATAGAAATTGCCAGCAATGCCATTAAGCATGCGAAGGCGAATAACAAAAAGATTGTTATCGTCGATACTGCTGGTCGTCTGGCTGTAGATGAGCAGATGATGGAAGAAATCTCTGCACTTAAAAAAGCATTAAAACCTTCGGAAACTCTTTTTGTAGTGGACTCCATGACAGGGCAGGATGCGGTCAATACAGCGAAAACTTTTAATGAAAAGCTGGATTTTGATGGCGTTGTGCTTACCAAGCTTGATGGTGACTCCCGTGGTGGTGCGGCCCTTTCGATTCGTACTGTGGTGGACAAACCGATCAAATTCATCAGTACGGGTGAAAAGATGGAAGCCATTGACTTGTTCTATCCGGATCGTATGTCGCAGCGGATTCTCGGTATGGGTGACGTGGTTTCGTTGGTGGAGCGGGCACAGCAAACATTCGATGAAGAAGAAGCGCAACGCATTAATAAGAAGATCAGAAAGAATCAGTTTAATTTTGATGATTTTCTCTCTCAGCTGGAGCAAATTAAGAAGATGGGAAATATCAAGGATCTGATTGGCATGTTACCCGGTATGGGAAAAGCCCTGAAGGACATAGATATTGACGATGATTCCTTTAAGCCTATTGAAGCCATCATCAAGTCCATGACGATCGAAGAAAGAAATAACCCTGAACTCATTAACGGAACGCGCAGAAAGCGGATTGCTGATGGTAGCGGTACCTCAATACAGCAGGTGAACAACCTGCTAAAGCAGTTTCAGGACATGCGTAAGCTGATGAAGACCATGAACAAAATGGGCGGAGGCAAGAAAAGTCTTGCCAACCTCAATATGCTTGGAAAATAAGCTGTAAAATATTTTTTTAAGAGCCTCTGAGTTGACTTGACTCAGAGGCTTTTTTATGTTCAGGCGCTCAATTGTGTTGCCGTATTTGATTGTTTGGTTGCAATTTCATAATTTTCATATTAACAAATTTGATAGTATGTCAGCTCCCAGACCCTATATATTAGCAGAAAACAATTGGAAATTCATTAAGGATTTTAATTACGAAGTGGCTATCCTGCCCTGGGGAGCAACCGAAGCACATAACTACCATTTGCCATATAATACAGATGTGGCCCAATGCGATTATGTGGCTGCAGGTGCAGCTAAAATTGCCTGGGAGCAGGGCGGCAAAATCATCGTGTTACCTACCATTCCTTTTGGTGTAAATACTGGGCAAATGGACATCACTTTAGATATTAACATGCATCCCAGTACGCAACAACTGGTGCTGAGGGATATTGTGCAAAGTCTGAGTGGACAGGGCATAAAGAAGCTGCTGGTGATGAACGGCCATGGCGGCAATGACTTCAGGCAGATGATCCGGGAGATACAGGTATCATATCCTGATATGGTCATTTTTACGATGGATTGGTTTAAAGCTGTGGACTGGAGTCATTATTTTGCTGAGCCTGGAGACCATGCCGGAGAGATGGAAACCAGTGCAATGTTGCATATAGATCCTCATCTGGTACTTCCTTTGAAAGAAGCAGGGAAGGGACGTGGCAGGAAATTGAAATTGGCAGCTTACAAAGAGGGCTGGGTTTGGGCCCAGCGACAATGGTCCAAAACCACTGACGATACTGGTGTGGGTAATCCTGCTCAGGCCACTGCGGCCAAAGGCAAGGCGTATCTTGAAAGTGTCTGCAGTAAAATCGCAAGCTTTCTTGTGGAGTTATCCAGTGCCAATGCGGAGGACATTTATGAAGATTGATGGGGATCTGTCAGAGAAGGTAAATAGATACTTACCAGTTACTATAAGAGTAAACGAAATTATCGTCTTTAAACTCTCCTTCTAAAACGACCCTGCCGGAGCGGTTGGTGATTTTGCCGTAGCCGTTCTTCTTGTTATTTGCCCAATTACCTTCATAAGTCTGACCGTTGGTTTCCGCATACGTGCCTTCACCATGACGCTGGTCATCAACAAACTCCCCTTCATACTGATTGCCATTACTCCAGATGAATGTCCCAATGCCGTTTCTTTTATTATCACTCCAATTGCCAAAATAGACATCTCCAGAAGGCCATCGGGCAGAACCCTGACCTTCGGCCTTATTATTAAAAACCTGGCCATAGTAATGGATAATAGTGCCATTAGCATTAGCAATGTTTAATGTGCGGAGCGGTGTGCCCGAACCGCCATAATTCGCTCGTAAAGAATCAGAGTAGATAGTTCTGTTAGTCAGCAAGGAATCGACTTTTGAGCTGAGC
>JBGSXH010000413.1:0-2555 GCA_041751515.1 Cyclobacteriaceae bacterium
GGTCTTAAAGTCTTTATTGTCTGGTCCTGTCTTATAGTCGATGATACGAACGGTACCATTTCGCTGGTCGACCCGGTCGATAATTCCTTTCAGATGAACATCGATTTTCCCCGTGCTAGTGAGAACAGGTACTTTGAGCACAAATGCATCACGATCATTCGCTTCCAGTGAAATAATCTCAAAAGGCGCATCTTTAATATCCTTCTCCAGCACTTTGGCAGCCAGCTTCAACATTACCGCTTTAATAATAGCCGTTTTGCCCCTGTTATCTTCTATTTTGCCCTGCTGTTGGTAATAGGCATTAAATGCTGCTGCGACTGCAAGCTTCATGCTTTCACCAGATTGCTCCAGTATTTCCTTTGTAAACGCATTACTTTGCGTCGATTCAATGGCGTTCTTATAAAATATTTCCAGTGTATTGTGCAGCAAATTCCCAAATACACGTGCGTCAATCTCCTCCTCGACCGTTTCCGGCTCATATATTTTGGCGATATACCGAAAGTAAAATCGCAGTCGGCATTCCATATAAGTGTTAAGTGCAGAGGGCGTAAATGTTTTTTTCCCTTTTTCAGTGTATGATAGTAAAACCTGTTGCATTGCAGCACTGACCGGAATAGTGATGCCAGGTGTAGCTGGAATGGACAAAGGGCTGGACAGGAACTGCCGCTGCACTTTTATCGTAGACTCGTGCATCAGCTGCTGAATGTAACGGCTTGGCTCTCCACTCATGCCAGTTGCGGCTTCGGTATTGTAATAACAATGGACACTTTTTGCCCTTTGCAATAGCCGGTAAAAATTATAGGCATAAATAGCATCCTGCTGCTCCTGGGTAGGCAATCCGTAAATTTTACGAAGGTTATATGGAATGAATGACTGAGGCTTACTTTTTCCTGGCAACAAGCCATCGTTAGCGCCTAAGATATACAGCGTCTCAAAATCAAGATTTCTGCTTTCCAAAACACCCATTACCTGTATACCTTTTAAAGGCTCGCCGGAGAATGGCACCTTATGGCTCTGAAGAATCTGACGGAAAAGCTTAAAAAAGACATCCAACGAAAGTTGAGAAATCTTTGACTGCAGCAAGTCGTGCAGCCGTTTTAACTGCGTAATGGCTTCGTGAACATAAACCTGCTCCAATGGACTTACCTCATTCCCGTCTGCGCCAAGCGCATCCTCCACAAATTGCATAAAATACAATAGCACATTCACAGCCTGCTGAACAGTGGTACAGGCAGTAAAAATCGTATCGAACACCGGAGGAAGGTGTAAATCCTGCACATTAATTAATAGTTGATTATTTTTCTTTATATCCTGGAGGATATCGCGAGCATCCTGTCCTAAGATCATTTTGAAATAAGTATGATCAAATAAGGGCAGCAGATCACGATGGGAATGGTAAGTTTTGCCATTTTCCTGCAAAAGTGCATTCTGCTGGAGGGTGATGACCAGATTCAGGAAAGCATACAATTGCGTCTGCTTCAGCGGAAAACCCATGGTAGCATTAATATCGATAATATGGTCCGGCAATGCATTAAGCGTAGGAAATAGCATCTGTTCATTACACAAGATGATGGCGGTATTACTACTTTGCTGCGCACTACGATCAGCATCATTCAACCTTCGAAATACATCTTTGGCTTGCCCTGCTTCCAGCGGAACGCCTGTTAAAGTAAATGTTTTGTCAGCTTGTAGATGTGTGGGTAAAGCAGTAGGAAAAGTGGGACCGAGGACTTTATCTTTTTTGTATTTCCTCAAATAGGTGCCCGCTTCCTGAAAGTCATCTTCCATATAATACTGGTCTACATCCCAGTAAATATGCGTATTACCAGCCTGCAACGCATGCTTAATCAAATGCTCTTCTGCCAGTGTAAAGGCGTTGAATCCAGCAAAAACCAGTTGCTGACTGTTTGTCGCAAAATCATAATTTGCTGCCAGTCGAAATAACATACCACCGTAGCCCATACCTTTGGCCTTGAGATTTTCATTGAACTGATCATAAACTTTTGGCAGCGCTTGCCAGTGCTCCAGGAAACCTTGCTTATGGGTGGACTTTCCGGCTAGGCTGCGCCAGAATTTTTGTAATATTTCCCGCTCCTCCTCTGTGAGAAAATCAAAAACCGCATCCAGTTTCTTTTGATCTTTTAATGCGGTAAATAGCAAATCCGTATTTACGAGGTACTTATCGAGTTCATCAAAATCCTGAAGTAATACCTCGCCCCAGCTAAAAAACTTGTCAAATGCAGAGGCTTTTGAAAAATGCTGCTTATATGCTTCATATAATTCGAAGATCAGCCAAAGCTTATCCGCCACCTGAAGATTGCTAAGTTCCTGCACATAATCTTCTATGGAGAGTACTCTTGGCAAGAATGTAGTTAGACTTATCTTTTTTGCTAAATGCTCCTGAAAGAATAAACCTGCCCTTCTGTTCGGAAATACAACCGTCAGATTTTTAGGATCCTGAAAGTGATTTTGCAGTACTTTCTCTGCCAGCTCTTCTAAGAATGATTGCATGCTTATGTAAATTTATTCGGATAAAATCAGGAAAATAAGTAGTA
>JBGSXH010000414.1:0-2436 GCA_041751515.1 Cyclobacteriaceae bacterium
TAAACGTATTGATTCAGATTTTTAAGAAGGGCTGTTCATCATTGTATAAACTTGCCCTTCATCATCCTGATAAGATTTCATTAAGTCTGCAGTTAAACAACTGTGAACGGGCAATATACCGATGACATCGCCCACCTGAAGCCTGTCCATCAATGCCTTGTCAGCTTTTAAGATGCCGTGCTCCTGAGATAACTTTATCATATAACTATTAGGGATTGGCTGCCCCCATTTGCCATTGGACAAATAGACAGGCAAGCCGTAAATAACACCATATTCTGGGTGCTTTACCTGATCTTTAGAGAAATGAATGGCACCTCCGTACAGTACTATTTCATTGCGCTGGGCATGTTTTGCTACTACAGGGCAAGCCATGGCGACAGCGATTTGGTCAGCGCTACAGGCACCCACCAGGTATTGCATAACATCATAAAAGACAAAATTGCCAGGTCTCAATTCATCAGCTCCTTCAAAATTTTCGCACAAGCTGGCAGAAGGGGTGTCTCCAATGGAAAGTTTCATGTTGGGATAATAAAACCCAAATCGCTTTTTCAGCTTCAAAAGTTTATCAATGCTCTGACGGTGTATCTTATTGATTTTGTCGAGATCACTGGTATTGTAAGTATGGCCACTATGCACCATAAAGCCCTCAAAGTTCATAACTTTCGAAGATTGAAAGAAATCCAGTAGTACCTGAATGTATTCAATGTCTTCAGACTCTATGCCGGTACGGTTATAGCCTGTATCAATTTTAATCCAGGTTTTGAATTCTCTGTCCAAACGGTTTTCCAGAAAATGCGCCGTATCAAGTTCTATGACGATGATGCCAATCTGGCAATAAGAGGGTATTTTCTTCAGCTTTTCTGCCTCCAGTACATTAAAGGGAAAGGCAATAGTAATGTCTTTCCAGCCATTTTCAGCAAAGTACAGCGCCATATCTACCGAGGATACCGTAATTCTATCCTTTTTGCCCTGGTTAAACCAGCTTCCTATTTCAGCAGATTGATGGGTTTTGAAATGCGGGCGAAGACGAATGCCATGTTTAGCGGCTTTATCTTCCATCCACTTGATGTTATTTTTTGCCTTCTCGGTATCGAGAATGAGGGTAGGGGTAGTTATCTGCATCATATGGGTAGGTGGTATTATGCAGCTATATTAAAAAAAATCCCAGCAGTTTACAAGCTGCCGGGATTTAATGAATTTATCTTAATACACCGATCGGGTCAGCAGTGCCATCCGGATCGTTTTGGACATAACCGCCGATATAGATCGTTCCGCGATTAAGTAGCAATATCCCTGCAATATGCGGTGTCGCCATAGACGTTCCACTGATGGAGCGATAGCCACTGTTAATCCACGTAGAATTGATATTCACGCCCGGGTTACACACCCTTACTGGTGGGTTTCCAAAGTTGGAAAAGCTGGCGAATCTGTCATTGATATCCATAGCAGATACTGTATAGATTCTACCACCACTAGCCCTGGCCGGCGATACATTTCTTGCATGTTGTGCTTCATTTCCGGCTGCTACTGCAAAGAAAACTCCTCTGCTGGCTGCCGACTTCACTGCATTGTCCAACGCTGTTGAGGCCGGGCCACCAAGGCTCATGTTAGCAACATCTTCAGCATAAGCGTTTGCGGCAACATAGTCCACACCGGCAATAATAACGGCATTAGAGCTGCCTCCCGTAGGGCCAAATACTCTGATCGCAACCAGCATAGCATCATGTGCTACACCAACTACGCCAATATTATTATTTCGTGCGCCAATGGTTCCGGCAACATGCGTTCCGTGGCCATTGCCATCGGTAGGAGAGGTGTGACCACTAACGAAAGATCTGCTAAAGCTGGTGTTCACTCTCAGGTCAGGGTGGTCAAGCTGAATGCCCGAATCAATTACCCATGCCCATCGGTTGATGTTGGCTGCACTGCCGGATCCAACCCTGCTAATGCCCCAGGGAACACTTTGGGCCATAAGTGCCTGCGTGCTGTTAGGAACATTAAGGCCGTCAGAAGTAGGCATGTCAAGCGTTCCTCCAGGTGTCAATTGCTCTAATTGCACCTTTTTATTGGGTTCAATAAAAGCAACCCGATCATCTTGCTGAAGGCTCTGCAATTCAGAACTTTCCAGTCGGGCAGCAAAACCGGTGACAGATGCACTGTAAAGCTGGTCCATCTTCTCTTCGCTAATGCTGTACATTGCAAGTACTTCACGGGTAGCTTTTGCTACTTGCTCCTTGCGTTCTGCAAAAAACTCAACCTTATCTTCCCTGGAAGAAAATTCGGTTTTCATCCTGTCATCAGCAGCAAAATCTTCTTTGAACACAACAATATACTCCCCTGGAATAATGTCGGGATCGTTTGCATCCAGACTTGTGATTTCTTCCATTTCCGGTTCAAGATGACTTTCGTCCTGACACGCAGTAAATATGCAGGCGG
>JBGSXH010000415.1:0-5769 GCA_041751515.1 Cyclobacteriaceae bacterium
TTACCTGACCTATTACTAAGCCTTCCAACCTGCCTTTTACCTGCTCAAACTGCTGGATGCCTTCAACTTCCAGGCCGGAAGCAGTAAGTTTGGCGGCTATTTCTTGAGTGCTGTTTTGTATGTTGATGAGCTCCTGTAACCAGGATATGGAAATTTTCATTTGTCAATAAAGCTTATGCTGAGGCGTAAAATTAATGAATTGAATGCGCTAAATGTCAATAGTCTGCTGGAAAGTTTTTCTCTCCCGCTTCGATAGCTATCCGAAGGTAATTTTCTGGTGGAGGCAGCGGGCAGCTGGTCTCAGGGTTATAAGCACAGTCTGGATTGTAGGCCAGGTTGAAGTCGATAGTCAAAGTATTGCCTTTTCTCTTGGGCATTTCTAAATATCGACCTCCGCCATATGTGCTTAATGCGCTCGTTTCGTCCGCAAAAGGGATAAATAAGATAAAATCACCTTCAAGGTCTTTGGTCTCAAAAACCAGCAATTCATGCTCTTCGTCGGCCAAAGTAAAACGAGCTGTAGCATAGGTGCGATATTTTTTGCTCTTGTCATCACTGGTGGGCAGGCTTACCACGGTGGCTCTGTTTGGAAAAGACAATCTGGCTTTTACTTTATACTTTTTATCGGCCTCAAAATAATTGAGAGAAGTGAGCCTGGTTTTTTCAGCCTCCGACAGTGGAGAAGCTTCATTGTATTTCATAAAACGGAACTTGTCTTCTCGTTCTCTTTCAATATTATTCGCATACACGATCTCCGGCTCGGTGTTGCTCAAGGAAAAGTATACCACTACTACAGCAAATACAGCTAAAAGTAGCCAAAGGATATTCTTCTGTTTCAATATTTTCAATTTATGGCGTAAAGCATCAATAAACCAACGTGAAATAATGATGCCATTGTTGCAAGATGATAAAAAACTGCTGAGCAGCAAAGATAAGGAAAAATCGATATTCCATGCGTTTACATCAATCCTTCATCTGCAAAGCTGAGATACTGGTGGTCGGCACAAATAAGATGATCCAGCACCGGAATTTCCAATAGTTCACCTGCAGTTTTAATTTTTTTTGTGAGCCTGAGGTCTGCTTCGCTGGGTTTTAAATTACCGGAGGGATGGTTATGTGCCATAATAATAGCACAGGCCAGATGCTGCAAGGCGGTTTTAAAGATTATTTTGGGGTCCACAACAGTACCACTGACACCGCCATTGCTAATGGCTTGCTGATGCAGAACGATATTGGCGCGGTTGAGTAGTAGTATTCTGAACTCTTCATGTTGTAAATCCAGGAGGTGAGGCTTGAATTGTTCAAAAGCATCACCGGAACAAGTGATTTTTTGTTGTTTTACTGCATCGGTTTGCTTGCGTCTTCTGCCCAGCTCCAATGCGCTTACGATTGAGATGGCTTTCGCTTCTCCGATGCCTTTAAAGTTTTGAAGGTCCTTCACTGACAGCCTCGCCAATCGGTTTAGGTCGTATTGTACACTGTGAAGAATTTGTTTTGCCAAATCTACTGCACTTAAGGAGCGTGTACCCGAGCCTATCAATATGCCAATTAGCTCTGCATCGCTTAAAACCTGCCTGCCTTTTAGTAGTAGTTTTTCTCTGGGCCTGTCTTCTTCTGCCCATTTGAGAATAGGGAAATTTTGTGAAAGCTCCAATGTTATAATACCTATAGTGAAGCAATTAAATTAGGCTATTAAAATAATTATAGCAAGTATTTTTTAATTTTTAGTATTAATTATATATTTAACGCTTTAATGGAGCTATTGGGCAGATGAATGATTGGCAAAATTCATAAAAAAAGCCTTCATCGTGGAGATGAAGGCTTGAAATCTTTGGCAAATACTAACTATATGGCGCTAACAAATTTTGTAAGCTTGCTCTTGTTGTTGCTTGCTTTGTTTTTATGTATAATATTCTTCTTGGCAAGACGATCCAGCATTGAAGTTACTTTCTTTAAAAGTTCCTGTGCTTCACCCTTGTCAGTAGTATTTTTTAACTTCTTAATGAAAGTACGGGTAGTTTTTGCCTGGTACCTGTTTCTCAAACGCTTAGCGTTATTTGCTCTGATTCGCTTTAATGCTGATTTATGATTTGCCATTTCTAAATATACTATATTTTAATTCAGTACAATGCAATTTTTAAGACTGCAAATTTACCACTAATATGTTAATTAACAAAATAAGCTTTTCAATTTATTTTGCGTGTTGTTGCTTTGTGTTAAATGTGAATGCAAATATAAGCATATCGGCAACGAAATACAACTCTGCACCTCAATGGGGTTTCCATGGGCATCGGCTCATCAATGAAATGGCAATATATACCTTGCCGCCCGAACTGATGCGTTTTTATAAAATACATCAGCAGTCAATAGTTGCTTTAGCGGTTAAAGCCGACCAGCGCCGTTATGCCGTCATAGGTGAGGCCCCCCGGCATTATCTGGATCTCGAGGCTTATCCCGATACGTTGCTGCAAGCGCCTTTTTTGACCGGGCAAGAAGCAAAGCTATTGTATGGGGAGAATTTTCTTAATGAGCACGGTAGCTTACCCTGGACGATCATGGACTTTTGCTACTTGTTGCAAAAAGCCTTTGAGGTAAGAGATTTTGACCGTGTCATCAGGCTTTCGGCAGACCTGGGCCATTACGTCGGTGATGCGCATGTGCCCTTGCATACAACTGAAAACTACAATGGGCAGCTGACCGATCAGCTGGGAATTCACGCACTATGGGAGTCGAGGCTGCCGGAATTGTTTTCCTCTCATTACGATTTTTGGCTTGGCAGGGCGGAGTATTGTACTGATGTCAAAACCCAGGTTTGGCAAACCATTGCGCATAGTCATGCACTGGTGTTCGAAGTGCTGGCATTGGAAAAAACGTCTAGGGAAAAGTATGGGGGCGATAAATATTATGGCTTTGAGCAGCGTGGTCAGCAAAATGTCAGGGTAGTATCCCAGGCTTTTTCAGAGCACTATCACCAGCAGTTGGATGGCATGGTAGAAAGACAAATGCAGCAATCTGTTATTATGCTGGGCAGCCTGTGGCTTACCGCCTGGGTGAATGCCGGGCAACCGGATTTAACAGACGATCGGGTGCAGGTAAAGGAAGAGCAACCTGAAAAGGACGCAAAGGTCAAACCTTCCAGGTTGCATGAGTAGTTATATTTTAAGTTGTTATCTATACGAGCTTTTTATATCGAATTCTTGTGGGCTCTTTGTCTCCAAGCCTTTTCTTCCTGTTTTCTTCATAATCGGAAAAATTGCCTTCGAAGAAATAGACTTGAGAATCGCCTTCAAAAGCCAGAATATGTGTTGCAACCCTGTCCAAAAACCATCTATCGTGAGAGATGATTACTGCACAGCCGGCGAAATTTTCCAATGCTTCTTCTAAAGCCCGAAGTGTATTCACGTCCAAATCGTTGGTGGGCTCATCGAGTAAAAGTAGGTTAGCGCCTTGCTTTAGCGTCATGGCCAGGTGTACCCGGTTACGTTCACCTCCGGACAAAACACCTACTTTTTTCTCCTGGTCGGAACCGCTAAAGTTAAATTTGCTTACATAGGCGCGGCTATTCATTTGTTTGCCGCCCAAATCAATAAGCTCATTCCCGTCGGAAATAATCTCCCAGACACTCTTTTTGGGGTCGAGACTATCATGCTCTTGGTCGACATAAGCAATTTCTACTGTACTTCCGACTTCAAAATTGCCTTTGTCTGGTTTTTCGCGGTGGGTGATCAAATTAAATAGCGTAGTTTTACCAGCACCATTCGGGCCAATAATCCCTACAATTCCACCTTGAGGCAGGCTGAAATTAAGATCTTCATACAAAAGCTTATCTCCAAAGGCTTTACTAACTGCATTGGCTTCAATCACTTTACTCCCTAATCTCGGTCCCGGCGGAATGTATAGCTCCAGTTTATCTTCTTTTTGCTTGGACTCTTCACTCAGCAGTTTGTCATAAGCATTGAGCCTGGCTTTGGCTTTAGCCTGTCTGCCTTTAGGTGACATGCGTGCCCATTCCAACTCTCGCTGCAAAGTTTTTTGTCGTTTAGATTCTGTCTTCTCTTCCTTGGCCAGTCTGTTTTGTTTTTGTTCCAGCCATGAACTGTAATTGCCTTTCCAGGGAATGCCTTCGCCACGATCCAGTTCGAGAATCCATCCTGCAACGTTGTCCAGAAAATAGCGGTCGTGCGTTACAGCGATGACTGTGCCTTCGTAATGCTTGAGATGTTGCTCCAGCCAATGGACAGATTCTGCGTCCAGGTGGTTGGTAGGTTCATCTAGTAATAATACATCCGGCTGTTGCAAGAGCAGTCTGCACATGGCCACCCTTCTTTTTTCACCTCCAGAGAGTGTAGCTATTTTAGCATCAGCAGGAGGTGTTCTCAAGGCATCCATGGCCTTCTCAAGTCGGGTATCCAGCTCCCATGCATTGTGATGATCTAGTTTTTCCTGAACTTTGCCCTGTTCTTCAATCAATTTATCCATGGCGTCCGGATTGTCCAGTATTTCCGGATCGGCAAACTTTAAGTTTATTTCTTCGAAAGTTGCCAGCAAATCAACAATTTCCTGCACACCTTCTTCTACTACTTCTTTGACAGTTTTGTCCTGATCGAGCTGCGGCTCCTGCTCCAGCAAGCCTACCGAGTAGCCGGAAGAAAACACCACTTCGCCCTGATATTCTTTGTCTATGCCCGCAATAATACGCAGAAGGGAGGATTTTCCTGAACCGTTTAAGCCCAGTACGCCTATTTTTGCACCGTAAAAAAAGGAGAGATAAATGTTTTTGAGTACTTGTTTTTTGGGAGGGTAAATTTTACTTACTCCGGCCATTGAAAAAATGATCTTTTCCTGATTGCTCATAAATCTTTGGTTGCTTTAATGTATTGTAGCTTTATTTGAAAAAGCCACTGCGGTTTGCTATCACACCTATTGCAAATATGCAAAAAAACTTAATTAACGTGTTTCTTTATAGAGTATTAATTAATTTGCGCAAAGATTATATTAATATTTTCAACTTATTAAATTTTAATTGTGCATTCAAACCCATTTGGCAGTATCCGCGAGGGGAAAGTTTATTTAAATGCTTTTCGAGAATTTCCTGAAAGGGAAATTGGAGAGGTGAAAGAAGATGAAGCTACTACCATTAGTTATTTTGAAGACAGGTTCGGTCAACTTGACGAGAAAGTATCCGAGCTGGAGCAAAAGATCAACACCAACGAAAACAAAGGTTCTTTTCTGATGAAGTTGCTCCATATGAAAGAGCAGATTCTGCAGGCAGATGCCCTTGGAGATTTTGATGCATTGTTGAAACGACTGGAAGAAAAGGAAGAGGAACTCAACGCTGTTATAGCGCTCAATAGGGAGAAAAACCTGCAGATAAAATCAGTTTTACTTGCTGAGGCGCAGGTTATTAAGGACAGTGCGGAATGGAAAATCGTTACCGCTCAGCTGAAGGAACTTAAGCAGAAATGGATCAAAACAGGTGCTGCTGAAAAAGATAGGGAAGCAGAGTTGCAAGAGAATTTTGACAGCGCGCTAAAATTATTTTTCGATAGAAAGAAAGCCTTTTATGAGGATAAACATATTCTGATTGCGGAGAAAGTAGATCTCTATAAAAAAATTATTGAAGAGGTAAAGGTGTCCATAGCTGATTTGGACACAGAACAAGCAGCGGAAAAAGTTAAAGAGCTTCAAGAAAAATGGAAAACGGTGGGTTTCGTGCCAGCCAAGGTGCGAGAAGAGTTATACCAGGAGTTAAAGGCAGTTACTGATCCA
>JBGSXH010000416.1:0-4943 GCA_041751515.1 Cyclobacteriaceae bacterium
GATACCATTCAGGTGACTGCTACTGCTGTGCGTTTACCGGTTATGGGTGGGCATTCTGAAAGTGTCAATGTGAGTTTCCGTGAGCCAATAACTTTGGAAGAAGTGAAGACCTTGCTGTCGAATGCCCCCGGGCTTGTTTTACAGGATGATGTCAGTAATAATATCTACCCTATGCCTATTAATGCTCACAAGAAGGATGATGTATTTGTAGGAAGACTTCGTATGGACGAATCGGCAGAGAATACGCTGAATATGTGGGTGGTGGCAGACAACCTAAGAAAAGGAGCAGCAACGAATGCTGTACAAATTGCTGAATATATGGCGGAAAACAGTCTTGTTTATTGATAAGCGACCTCTTAAAACCCGAAGTGCAGGATTTTATTCTTGCAAACGAACATACTTCCATTGCAACATTGGCCTTAAAGTACGATACTTTTGCAGGCGTTCCTATTGAGCAGATATTATGGCAAATCCATGGCAGAAGCAAGGCCAGAAAAAAGCTACCACTTTGGTATAATACAGAAGGTATTATCTATCCCCCACCTTTATCAATGGAGCAATGCAGTGCTGCTCCGGTAGCAGCCTATAGGGCCACTTTGTTTGGGCAGTATATTATTGCTGCGGACCTAACAGGGGGCTTTGGGGTGGATTGCTACTATCTTTCGAAAAATGTGGTGGAGATGCATTATGTTGAGCAAGATGAATTGCTTGCCGAAATAGCCAGTCACAATTTTAGCTGTCTCGGGGCAGACAATATCATCGTGCATCGTGAATCCGCGGAGGCATATCTTGCATCCATCGCTTACAGTGCTGTGATGTATATTGACCCCGCCAGGAGACAGGGAGGCAAAAAAGTTTTCAAGCATGCTGACTGCTCTCCGGATATCATTGACATTATGCAAAACTATCTTCCTAAACTTGATAAGGTCTGGCTAAAAGCGTCTCCTTTTATGGATATAAAGCAAAGCTGTGAGGAATTGAAAAGGGTGGGGAAAGTCTACGTGATTGCTTTGCAAAATGAATGCAAAGAAGTACTATATGAAATACTACCACAGGACAATGATGCTGGGCCCATAGAAACGGTCACCTATAATCTTGGAGAGGAAGCGCAGCAATTTGCTTTTCATACTTCAGAAAATGTCTTCCAACCACAGATGCTCAGTACTATACAGCAATACTTGTATGAGCCCAATGCTGCCGTACTGAAGTCAGGTGGGTTTTACGCGCTTTGTCGTCGCTATGGTGTGTTTAAGTTGCATTCGAACAGTCATTTATACACTACTGACGCTTTGGTAACGGACTTCCCAGGGCGGAAATTTATCGTGGATAGGATAGAAAAGATGAACCGTAAGGCAGTTCAGGCCATTATTCCGTCAATGAAAGCGAATATTGCTGTCCGTAATTTCCCATTAACAGTAGCGCAAATAAGGCGAAAGCTGAAAGTATCGGACGGAGGACAGCATTATGTTTTCGCAACTACGGACATGCACGAAAAATTAGTATTAGTTTTCTGTAAGAAATTGTAAAAGCAATAGCAGTAAAAAGCTTATCAGGAAGATCAGGCCATAATACTTTATGACCAGGAGCCTGTACTGTACCGCTGCCCACCATAACACCCACCAGGGTTGAATCAAACCCAGTATGAAAGCCAGTCCGCTGAGTATGCAGGTGAGCTGTAGAAATAGTATTAATAGACCGATGATCATAGCACAAAAAAAGCCGGCTAAACCGGCTTTTTTAATATTTTATCTCAAAACTGATTAAAGCTTTCTCTTCACTTCTTTTTCTTCGAAACTTTCGATGACGTCACCAATCTGAATGTCGTTGAAGTTCTTGATACTTACACCACACTCATAACCGTAACGCACTTCGTTGGTATCTTCTTTGAATCGCTTCAGTTGGTCAACTGCACCGGAATGCACCACAATACCATCTCTGATAAGTCTGATTTTGTGGTTTCTTCTGAGATAACCATTAGTTACATAACAACCGGCTACGGTACCTACTTTCGTGATCTTAAAGACATCTCTCACTTCTGTATTACCAACAATGGCTTCCTCCACTTTCGGTGCCAGCATGCCTTCCATAGCGTCTTTGATTTCGTCTATGGCATCGTAAATAATGGAGTACAGTCTGATTTCAATCTCCTCCTGCTCAGAGATACGTTTGGCACCCACTGAAGGTCTTACCTGGAAACCGATTACAATCGCATCGGAGGCCGAGGCCAGCAATACGTCAGATTCTGAGATTTGTCCGACAGCTTTATGGATTATATTGACCTGTACCTCCGCTGTGGAGAGTTTCAATAGTGAATCGGATAATGCTTCGACAGAACCATCCACATCACCTTTAACAATTACATTCAGTTCCTTAAATGAACCAATAGCCAGTCGTCTACCAATTTCATCAAGGGTGATATGCTTCTTGGTTCGGATGCTTTGCTCACGGTTGATTTGCTCTCGCTTATTGGCTACCTCACGGGCTTCTCTGTCAGACTCCATCACGTTGAACCTGTCTCCCGCCTGCGGTGCACCATCGAGCCCCAGCATGGCAACCGGTGTGGAAGGCCCAGCTTCCTTCAGTTTATTGCCGCGGTGGTCAAACATGGCTTTTACTTTGCCGTAATGGGCACCTGCAAGCAGTACATCCCCTACGCGCAATGTACCTGATTGTACAAGAATAGTAGTAACATAACCACGACCTTTGTCCAAGGTAGCCTCAATGACAGTTCCGATCGCTCTTTTAGCTGCGTTGGCTTTCAATTCAAGCAACTCAGCCTCCAGCAATACTTTTTCCAAAAGCTCATTGATACCATCACCGGTTTTAGCAGAAATTTCCTGACACTGGTATTTACCGCCCCAGTCTTCCACCAGAATATTGATCTTCGAAAGTTCTTCTCTGATCTTATCCGGATTAGCATTTGGCTTATCCACCTTGTTAATGGCAATCACGATAGGTACTCCAGCAACCTGGGCATGATTAATAGCTTCTTTGGTTTGTGGCATCACGTTATCGTCCGCTGCTACAACAATAATGACCACATCGGTCACTTTAGCACCCCTGGCCCGCATGGCGGTAAAGGCTTCGTGACCTGGAGTATCCAGGAATGCAATTCTTTTATCGTCTTCAGTAGTTACATCATAAGCACCGATGTGCTGGGTAATACCTCCGGCTTCACCTGCGGTTACTTTGGAACTTCTGATATAATCCAGTAAGGATGTTTTACCATGGTCAACGTGGCCCATTATGGTCACGATAGGCGCACGGTCGGATAGTTGATCCGGACTGTCTTCTGTTTCGACTATCTCCACGTTATCATCCGCGTCTCCAAAGTTGACATTATAGCCAAACTCATCGGCAATGACTGTGATGGATTCTGCATCCAGGCGCTGGTTAATGGAAACGAACATTCCCAGACTCATACAGGTAGAAATAACCTCATTTACCGTCACATCCATTAGTGAGGCAAGGTCATTGGCAGACACGAATTCAGTGACATTCAATGTTTTAGCATCTTCCTGTTCCTGCATCATACGCTCTTCATTGGCCTCAGCCACTGCAGAACGCTTATCTCTTCTGTATTTAGATCTATTAGCAGAACTTCCAGGTTTTTTGTTACCACTCAGCTTGGCGAGGGTTGCTTTAATTTTATCCTGAATTTCTTTGTCGGTGAGTTCTTCCTTTTCAACGCGCTGTGGACGTCCTACACCACCACCGCCTTTTTTAGCAAAACGGCCTTTCCCAGCACCGGCTCCTGCGCCTGTACCCTGGGCAGCCCCGCCTGCACCGCGACGATTGGCTTCTAATGGTCGACCAACTCCGCCGCCGCCTTCCTGGCTAACGCGTTTTCTAGGTCGTTTTTTCTTCTTCTTGTCTTTGTTGTCGTCAGAAGAAGCTACTGGTTTCGCTTTTTTCTTTTTATCCGGCAGCTCTATCTTACCTAAAACAGTAAGCCCTTTAAGGGTATCGGCTCTGGCCTCGATTGTGCCTCCTGAAGAGGTTCCCGCCGCAGGAATTTCCTCTGCTTTAGGCTTTTCTTTCGTTTCTATATTTTCTTCTCCTTTTTGCTCTTTTGCAGGTTCCTGTGGTGCAGGAGCAGCTTTTTCAACCTGAGGCTCCTCTGCCTGTTCCTGTTTAGCTTCAGGTTTGGAGGGAGCGGCTGCACTTTTTTCTTCGGAAGTATCAGCTTTAGGCGCTTCGGGGGCAGTGGCAGGCTGCTCTTTTTTGCTTTGGTCAGCTGGTTTTTCCTGTGATTTTTCTTCTTTCGCTTCAGGGCGCTTAGGCGCTTCTGTCTTTTGTTCCTTGGCTTCCGGCTGGGAGGCTTTCGGTGCTTCCTTAGGCGCTACAGGAGGTTCTTCCTGCTTTTTGCCTTTGTCGTCCGCACTGGCAGCATCTCCTGATTTTGGTGCTTTTTCCGGGTTACTCTTTTTGGGATTGAGATTGTCAAGATCTATTTTGCCAATAACTTTTATTCCCTGGAGTTTATTGCCGGAATTGCTATCATCTTCTTTTTCCGGAGTAGGTGCTGGCTTAGGCTCAGGTTTTTCTTCCTCTTTTAAAGTGGCTTCAGGTGCAGGAGGCTTGACTTCTTTATCTTCAGTTTTCCTTTTCTCAGCCATATTTTTGATGAAGATGTCATCCTCATCATCTGCTTTCTGTGGCTTTTGTTCCTCATCCCGACTTGTAAAGACATTGTCCCCATGCTTTTTGCCAATGGTGAGACCCGAAGCCTCTTCTTTATCCATAGCAGAAGACTCAAACTCTTTTGCCAACATCGAGAATTGTTCCTGCGATATTTTTGCATTGGGTTTGCTCTCTACCTGGAAGCCTTTGGTCGCAAGATGCTCTGTAATTGTAGATAAACCTACATTTAGCTTTCTTGCTACCTGGCTAAGTCTCATCATTTTTTCTTCTGCCATATTATCCTTTTTGCCTTATTCTAT
>JBGSXH010000417.1:0-4116 GCA_041751515.1 Cyclobacteriaceae bacterium
TAACAAAGCCTCATAGAAGGCACTGCCAACGTCCACATGCAGGTCGATTTTGATGCGCTCAATTTCCAAACTGGCAATGGTACGCCGAGGGCGGGCCTGGTTTTGCGCTCGGAAAAGCTCATTGTTCAACAGCGACTGATTGATAGCAAAACTGACATTGGAATTGTACGGCACACCGGTACGTACTTCTTGAAACTCTCCGGAACTCGGGTTATTGAAATCGGGGAAGATCGCCACGGGTTGTTCGAAATACCTGAAATAATCTGCCTCTAACCCTGCCTGTGGCCACCATCCTGAAACAGAAGTATCCACGTAAGCTTCCGTTATTTCACGGTCCATTTCAGTAAGCTGTAAAGCCGGTTGGCTTTCGTAGGCGATAGCAAGAATATCCTTCAGATTGAGCAATACAGGTTGATTCTGACAATAGCTTGCGGTTTGAAAGAGGAGTCCAGAAAAAACAAATAGGCGCCTTAGGAGCATAAATAAGATAATCGAATTGACAAAGTTGGCCATAAAAACCCTACACAGTAACCCTTTGTATCGATCATTGTTTGAACATTGAATAATAGAAATATTACCTCATCTTTGCATCCACTAAATGCTGGCAAAGGGCTTATTTCTTAAAATAAACACGAAACGTAGAGCCTACACCTTCCTCGCTTTCAACATCTACCATTCCTCCTGCATTTTCGATTATTCTTTTCACCATGTACAAACCAATCCCCGACCCTTCCACATGGTCATGAAACCTCTTGAACATAGTAAACATTTTATCATTTCCAGACAAATCCATTCCCAGTCCATTGTCTTTGACGGAGAGTATGTAATAATCGTGATCAGCGGTACAGGCCACCTTAACCACAGGCTTTCTATCAGGTGACCGATACTTGACCGCATTGGAGAGTAGGTTGTAAAGTATACTTCTCAGGTTCTTTTCAGAGAATCTGATCAATTCACAATCAGAAAGGTCAATACTCAGGTCCACCTCTGCTTCCTGCAATATTGTTTCCATATCCAGTATCACTTCCTGCATGACAGCTTCTATCCGCACGAGGGTCTCTGCCTGATCATGTTCCCGCTGCAATTTGGTGATTTCTGTGAGGTTGGCGATCGTTTTTTTAAATCGTTCCGTTGATTGCTGCATCATGCTGGTCAGGTTTTGTACGTGTCCGGTATCAATATTCTCATTCGAAAGCGAACGCAGCATAGCTTGTAGCAATCCTTCAATATTTGATATGGGCGCTTTTAAATCATGAGAGGCTGTGTAAATAAAGTTATCCAGGTCTGTATTGATTCTTTTAAGCTGCAGATTGGAGTCTAACAGCTCTTCATTGCTCGCGCGTATTTCTTCATTGGCTGCAGAAAGCTCCTCGTTAATTGCAGCCAGCTGCTCAGTAGACTCCTGCAATTTTATGCGAGACACCACAAGTTCTGTCACTTCATAGGCAAAAACCAGTACACCATCAATATTTCCCTCCTCATCATATCTTGCCTGCTGTATGTATTTGAAGTAACGGTCTTCCAGGAGTCCATCTTCCGGCCTTGCAAATGGGATGTAAAAGGCTTGTTCTTCGTGCGTTACTCCTGTTTCATAAACCTTCCGAAAAGTCTTGTACACATCATTATTGGCAATTTCCGGTAAGGCTTCCAGAATTGGTCTTCCGATTAATTTTCGTTGTGGAAAAAGGGCCTGATAGCCAGGATTAACCAATTCATAAACAAGATCTGGCCCACTCAAAATACATACTGCTGCAGGCGCCTGCAGGAATAATCTTTCCAGCCTCGCTTTCTGATTCGCTACAGCCAATTTGCCTTTAATATTGCTTAAGAAATTAGCTAACTTGGAAGTGATCAATCTTTGAAAGTTGAGATAATCATTATCCAACTCCAGAAAAGGGCTAAGACCAAAAACAAAGAAGCCCATCACCTCCACTTTTCCAGGCTGCAATATAGGATAAACAATGGCTTTGGAAGAAAACTTAGCAGACTCATTCTTTGTATGATTCAATAGCTTATCAATGTCAACTACTACATGCTTTTTGGTGTTCACCACCTCCTGTAACGGCCAGGGAGACTTATTTTGATGCTCCATCAGGTCTACCTCGAGCGGTGCAATTTCTTTTGGAGCATTCCCTGTTGCACCCGCTAATTTTGCGTTCGAATTGCCATCAGACAATAAATAGATCAGGCTAAAGGGAATATCCTTTTGAGCATTATGGTCCAATACCGCACAGGTTTTTTTACAGGCCTGCTCAAGGGAAGGCAAACCGATTAAAAAGTCGGCCATTTCTTTGATGGTATTAAGCCTCCTCTTCGACAAAACCGATTCTGTAACTTCCGTACATGCGCAAAATATACCATTTACTTTTCCGACATCATCAAAAATAGGGCTATATGAAAAGGTCCAGTACGTATCTTCTTTAAAACCTTTGCGCGTCATTGGAATGAGCATTTCTTCAGCGAAATAAGGCGCTCCTCCCTGCAATATGGTTTCGACCACTTCCCCTATTTGATGCCAGATTTCTTCCCAGATCTCATTTCCTTTAGCACCAGCCCCTTTCCGATGCTTATTGCCCATTAGGGGCATATAGCTGTCGTTATAAAACATGTAAAGCTCCTTCGACCACCAGATAAACATCGGTTGAGCAGCATTTAATACAATTCTGATCCCACTCTTTAAGCTTACAGGCCAGCTTTGCGGGTCCCCCAGCGGATGCTCTTCCCATTCATAATTACGCATTAAGGTAGCCATTTCACTGTCTCCGATGAATATGTTTTGATGCGCATTGGTTCTTTGTTCCTGAAAATGATTGGATGGTGTCATTTGAGGGTATCTGGTTAAAAAATGGTGGCAATAAAAAAATAGCTTCCTTTAAAACAGGATTTGAAAATAATAAAGAAATAATAATGGTGCAAAAATCAGATATAATAAGGAAACAAAAAAGTTAAGTTTCAAAACTTACACAGCGAATAGGTCAGTCACATAATCGCAGCAACTACAAACATTTCAAGCAGTTATGAATTATTAAAGGTGTACAGACCACCCACTATAAGTAAAAATAGGTGGTCATGAACCACATTTTTTAACCTAAACTGAAAGGCAATGGGCATCATTTCAATTCCATTATTAATATTAATTATTCTACTTATTTTAGGAGGTATTGCCTATAGAGTCTATGGCGCTAAAAAAGGGAAAGACAAAAACGATAAGAATTACAGGTAAGCTTTTTTTAATCGCCTCACATGTTGTTAAGCAGCTGACTTATAGTGTTTTATAAAATTTATTTTTTTGATTCTGATAAACATTCATTCTTTGTCTGCAGTTTCGATACTATATTTTTTATTCAATTTTACACACTAATTTTTAAAGCTATGTCAAACAAATTAAATTCTCTGAAAGATCTTTTAGAGCATGAGTTGAAAGATTTGTACAGTGCAGAAACGCAACTGCTTTCCGCATTGCCAGAGCTTGCCAAGGCTGCAAGTAACAAAGACTTGAAAAAGGCTTTCGAAGACCATTTGAAGGAAACAGAAAAACAATTGGAAAGACTCAAAGATGTCGCTTCGGCGATGGAATTTGATCCTGAAGGTGAAACCTGTGCTGCCATGAAAGGCTTAATTAAAGAAGGGCAGGATATGATAAAAATGAAGGCAGAAGACAGCATTAAAGATGCCGGTCTTATTGCCTGCGCACAGCGTGTCGAGCATTACGAAATCGCAGGATATGGTACTGCCCGGACCCTGGCTGAGCAGCTGAACAATAAAGAAGCCGTCTCAATGCTGGAAAAAACACTGAATGAAGAGAAAAAGGCTGATGAAAAGCTCAATAAACTCGCGCTCAAAAAAGTCAATGCCAAGGCTGCTAAAGCCTAAGCTTTGATTTCAACACAATGGCAGGGACGTTTCTCCTGCCATTAAGTGTTTTGATAATGTGCTTGTCAACTATACACTTGTGAAAGGTTTAACTTTATTAAGAAAAATTGCCATATTAGTTAAACAAAATATAGTATAGCTGGTTCTTCTGACTGAGAGTGTGGTGTAAACATATCCTATCTATCTGAAAAATCTTAATAACAGCTGACCAATGTACGACAATGCTAGGCTGACTTGAGGTAC
>JBGSXH010000418.1:0-2393 GCA_041751515.1 Cyclobacteriaceae bacterium
TTCCCGCATAATCGTCTTCATATCAGCATAATTCTTTCTGATATTGGACTCGGAAACCTCAAATAAAGCCTGCTCCGTCCGATCTAAAAGCGTAAATACATCGGTAGTGTCTTCATAAGCATCATGTTGAATTTCTGATGCGATCCGAATCAGTTCCCTTTTAATAGACTGCTCCGAAATGATACGCGCATGGAATTCTATATTGGCGGCAGAGTTCACCCTGGTGGTGAGCTCAGTGATATAAAACGCTCCACCGACAAACTCTAGTTTGCCGTTTTTACGAAGTTGGTTTGTGACCGTCAATAAGTCAACAGGCTCACTGTTATTAAATAAATCTACGATTGCAGCATAAATCTCCTTGTGCACATCTTTATAAAAGCTTTCTGCTTTTAATATATCGATGACAGTAGTTAACGCATCTTTTTCAAGCATTAAAGCACCAAGCACTGCTTCTTCAAGATCTACCGCCTGCGGTGGTAGTTTCCCTAAACCCATGGTTAATTCTGTTCCAAGCCGTTTTCTACGTTGGTATCCTACGCCGGAGGTATTGTCTTTTGCCATAATTAAAGGTATCTTCAGTACACAAACCTAGCTAAATTAAACGAATGAAAGGAGAATGTTTATCCACAGCTTATCCATAGGTTTATCCACATGTAAGCTAAAGTGTATAATAACGCTACATTTGGAAAGAATTAAGTTGGCAGCGGGTTTAATTTCTGCTAATTTTGAGATTGTTCAATATACCGATCGAAGAATACGAATATGCAGAAAGTTCATTTTATTGCAATAGGTGGTAGTGTCATGCACAATCTGGCCATTGCCATGCACGAAAAAGGTTTTGAGGTAAGTGGCTCAGACGATGAAGTTTATGAGCCTGCTGCCGGACGACTGAAGGAACACGGCTTATTGCCACAAAATGAAGGTTGGTTTCCGGAAAAAGTAAATGAGCAGCTGGACGCCGTAATTTTAGGCATGCATGCAAGACCAGACAACCCGGAACTAGAAAAAGCGAAATCTTTAGGGATCAAAATTTATGCGTATCCGGAATATATTTTAACACAAGCTTTAGACAAACAAAGGATAGTGATCGCAGGAAGTCATGGAAAAACTACCATCACTGCCATGATCATGCATGTGCTGAAGCAATGCAAAAGGGATTTCGATTATGTTATCGGTGCCCAGGTGGAAGGTTTTGATACCAATGTCAAACTAACCAATGCATCAATAATTATCATTGAAGGAGATGAGTATCTGAGTTCGCCGATCAATCGCACACCGAAATTCCTCAATTACAGTCATCATATAGGTTTAATCAGTGGGATTGCCTGGGACCATATCAACGTGTATCCCACGATCGATGAATATGTAAAGCAGTTTGATCTTTTTGCCGATGCTACGCCTAAAGCAGGTACACTCATTTACTGTGAAGAAGATGATCTGGTAACCGTCATTGGAAGCAAAGAAAGAGATGATGTGAGCCGCTTAGAATATAAAACACATAAGCATAAGGTGAAAAATGGCATTACCTATTTGCAGCTTGAAAGTGGAGAACTGCCCATTACACTCATTGGCAAGCATAACATGCAAAATCTCAACGGTGCCAAAGCAGTTTTAAAGACTATCGGTATTACAAATGATGCTTTCTATAAGGCAATTGCCACATTTGGCGGCGCCAGCAAACGACTGGAGAAAATTGCTGAGCGAGGAGAGACAGTAGTCTACAAAGATTTTGCGCATGCTCCATCGAAACTAAAAGCGACAACTGAAGCACTGAAGGAGCAATATCCCGATCGACGGCTTATAGCCTGCATGGAGCTACATACTTTCAGCAGTCTCAACAAAAAATTCATAGAGCAGTACAAAGATACCTTCCAGGCAGCAGACAGGGCCTTAGTATATTATAACCCCAAAACGATTGCCCACAAGAAACTGGAAGACGTGAGTGTGGAAGAAGTAAAAAGTGCATTCAATCGATCTGACTTGATGGTATTTACAGATAGTCAAAAAATGCAGGAAATTCTGGCCAATGAGAGCTGGCAAAAAACAAACTTGCTGCTGATGAGTAGTGGTACATTTGATGGTATCGATATTCAGGAGCTCGCAAAATCAATCACTAAGCAATAAACCAAATTATGGCCTGTTCAACGGGCCATAAACCTACTATATGGAGTTAAAATTAAGAAAACCACTGGTATTTTTTGATCTTGAAACAACTGGCACAAGTATTTCTGTAGATAGAATAGTTGAGTATTCTTTTGTGAAAATGCTGCCAAATGGCGAGGTGGAAAAGATGACCGATAAGGTAAATCCTGAAAAGCCTATTCCCCATGAAACCAGCCTTATTCATGGCATATATGATGAAGATGTCGCAGATAAACCGACCTTCAAACAAA
>JBGSXH010000419.1:0-2482 GCA_041751515.1 Cyclobacteriaceae bacterium
GCCAGTTGGCGGAACACCCATTGGACGATGAATAAAGCAAACCGGGCATTCCATCTCTGCGGCGAACCGACGGTCCGCCGCTGCGGTGACCGATGGAATAAATTGATCGCTGTTTGGTGAAGTATTTCATGGGTTAAACCAAGGGATCAAATTGTTTTTAAACTTGTTTTTACGGGTTTTTTTGAAATTATCATTTTTTTTCTGATAGAAGAATTTGTACTTTAGAAGCTTTACTTAAATGGGTTTGGATTAACAAAAGATAAAGAATGAATTACAATCAGTTAGTAGAAGAGCTTCGTAACATGGCGATTGTTTTCAAGGATAGCCTGATCGCATTCCTGCCAAAACTAATCCTCGCCATTCTGGTGATAGCCTTCGGTTATTTGGTGGCTCGGTTTACTGAATTTATAGTCAAGCGGTTAATTAAATACCTAAACAACCTGATCAATGAAAATTTAAAAGACAAGATTCAAAACGTCAACTTCGGCTCGTCAGCCATTTTAATTAGTAAAACTTTCTTTTGGATTATTCTCATTTTCTTTCTTATTCTGGGAACAGAAATACTCGGATTCTCTATTATTACTACTTGGCTTGGAAGCATTCTGAGATATTCACCAAATATTTTAGCCGCTATTTTAATCGTTTTTGTGGGAATCATTTTGGGTAGGGTAGTAGCCAGGTTGATTACCACAGCCACAGCAAAAGTTGCCATTTCGAATGGCAATATTCTTGGGAAAATAGTTCAGTACACCATTCTCATCACTTCGATCATAATTGCTGTAAATCAGGTCGGAATTGATATTGCTTTTCTTACGCAACTGGTAAGCATCATTTTAGCGGCCCTCTTGTTTGGTGCAGCTCTGGCATTTGGATTAGGTGCCAAAACTTCGGTCAGTAATATTCTGGCATCTTTTTACATTCACAAGCTCTACAAAGAAGGAGATCATGTCAGGATAAGCGATATAGAAGGCAGGATCGTAAAAATTGGCACTACGGCAGTCCTCCTGGAAACGAATAACGGACGGGTATCGATACCCTCAAAGGAGTTTAACGAGGTAAAATCAGTTTTGATCTTAAAAGAGAAGTAATGGATACGGATAAAAAGATACTGGAGGCTTTTATTCAAAATCACGGTTTGGAAGCAACACAAATTCTTGAGGAGCTAGAACCCGCTGAGGTTGCAAGCTTGCTCCTTGAAATTCCAGTAGAAATGGCTGCCAGACTTTTGGCACAAATGCATGCCTATAAGGCTTCCTGTTGTCTGGAAATAGTTGATCAAAAGCGAGCAGTAGAATTATTAGAAAAATTAGATTTAAAAACGGTCGAATTGATATTGAGACAGGTGGACGAACCACTCCGCCATTCACTATTGGAGCACGTTTCAAAGGATATATCGGTTACCCTGCGCCAAAATCTTAAGTATCTGGGAAACACGATCGGTGCATTGATGAATCCAATGGTTTTTACATTGCGGGAAAATGACACGATTGAGAATGCTTTGACTATGTTAAAGGAGCACAAGCGGCTTGTCTCTCCATGCGTTTTTGTAATTAAACCTAATAAAACATTATTTGGTGTCATAAACTTGCAAGACTTGGTTTTGGCTGATAAAAATACCACTACGTCTACTTTGGCAAATACGAGCGTGCCAAAGCTCTATGCTGATGCTCAGTTTGAAACGGCTTTTAACCACGACGGCTGGCTTGACTTTTACGCCTTGCCAGTGATTGACCGCTCTGATGTGCTTGTCGGCTCATTGGAGCTGGAAGCGGTTCGTAAAGTAAATGTAAAAGCCGAAGACGCACTTGGCAAACAAGCGATAAAGGCGGGTGCAGCTTTGGGAGAACTTTACCGTATCGGGTTAACGGGGCTATTGCGAGGTACTGGAGATTGAAAACCATTTTCCAGTTTAAAAAAATTTAAGTAAATATTTCAATCATGTCACAAAATACTTCTTCGGCAAAACAAAAATTAATAAACGGCTTTTTCCGGCAGTTTCCCGGTAATGCCGCATTGGTGCTGGATGGCTTTCCCTCTGAAAAGATTATTGATTATTTGAAAAAACAGGATTCTAACTATTCAAGAGAAGTATTTGCTTGCTTGAATCCTGATATTGCTGCAGATGTCATAGGTAAAATGGATGAACAATTATTTATTCAAATTTTTTCCAATATCGATGCTTATTTAGCAGCGAGACTGCTTTCCCGACTAGATAAACGGACGGCTGAATCAAAAACGGCATTGTTGTCGCCAATACTTTCACGTGAAATAAAGGAGCTCTTGAGCTATCCGTTGGACTCTGCGGGTCATTTGATGGATCCCAGGGTGACCACTTTCCACCGGCATAATACAGTAGAAGAAGTGCTGAATCACTTACGTATGCTGGGAGACCAAAAAATCATCAGTGTATATGTAATTGAAGATGATGGCACTTTTGTGGGTTTAGTACCACTTCAGGTGATTGCCATTTCTGATCCTAAGG
>JBGSXH010000420.1:0-2904 GCA_041751515.1 Cyclobacteriaceae bacterium
ATTTGGGCACACTCGAAGCAGGCCACTGGGCCGACTTTGTCATTCTGAACGCTGATCCACTTGAAGATATCAGCAATTGCCGTGAAATTTCGCTGGTGTTTATTGGCGGTGAAGCAGTGAAATAATTAGAAAACAGCCACCCATTTCGAAGACCACCAGAACATTAATTGAAGCATACACAAAGCAAAAAGCCCCTCAATGTAAATTTGAAGGGCTTTTGAAAAAGACTTGACGCATCATCAATGTTCCCAGAAATTCGGTGGCGTAATGCCCAGCGCTCTCAGATATACATAGCCCTGCCCGCGGTGGTGAATTTCGTTGGCGATAAAATACATAATGGCACTTTGCATGGTGCCTTCATAGGCGCCAAAAGATTTTATTTTGGTCTGGAAATCATGCTTAGGCAGCTTTTCCCACCAGGCATCGAGGGCCTCGGTATGCTCATCCCAAAGCTGTAGTAAGCTGGCCTTGCTTTGGTCCGAAGCTACTGTCTCATTCAGCGGCTCTTCCTGCCCCTCAACCATTTCCCGAATGCCCGGCACAGCAATCGCCAGCAGTTCCTGAGCCATGGCACCAAAGGACCGCATGCCGCCAATTGTAAATTCAAACAATTCCTTTTCAGGAAAAGCCGCAATGACCCTGCGCGTAAGGCCCCGGTGCCCCTGCCAATATTTCAACAATGCATCGGCCGTCATAAAAACTGCCTCCCCTGCTTTGGTGGCTGTGTTCATAGTTTGTGTCATCATTTCAAAGTTTAAATGGTAAATCAGTGCTTTATGCTAGCAAATTTATCATCCAAAATGACAACCCTATGTCAGCAGCTTTTCAGTTTATTTCGAAGTTGCGTGGTATTTGGTAAACCCATAAACTAATGCACTAAATTCTTCTAATTTGTGTATATTAGGAAAAAAGAACAAGATGATTTCAAAGACCAAACTCAAAGAACATATTGATAAATTTCCTGAAGAAGAAATATCAATTGATGAATTAATTGACAGATTAATATTCATTGAAAAATTGGAGAATAGGATTTCAATTTCCGAACATGGCAGTTCCTCAATATCAGAAGCATCAGTTAAGGAAGAAATCGAAAAATGGTCTAAATAATATGGTTAAAGGCATCTAGGGATGATTTAAAAGATATTTACGACTATATTTCTCGTGATTCCAAGCGATATGCCAAACGTCAAGTTGATCAGATATTCTCCCGAACACAAATTTTAAAGAACCATATAAGGGCTGGAAAAGTAGTTGAGGAAATTAATATACCGGAGATTAGAGAATTAGTCGAAGGCAATTACAGGATAATCTACCGAATTGTTAATGAAAATACCTTGCATATTATATTGATTCATCACGGCGCCAGAGATTTATCCAGAAGAATTAAAAAGTAATAAAACACCACACCACAAAATAAAGAAGTTAAAAGGGTTTAATTGCTAAAGGTTACTTTCCAGCTATTTTATTCAGCAAAAACTGGATTGATACCGAATCCCTTTCTGCTACTTTAAGAGACGTAATTCTTATTACTTTCGAATCATTAGGGCAGCCACCGGCCGGCAAGCGTATCAGCAAAATTGATAGTCTGCGGCCGGTGCCGGGCTTTCAGCACTCGCAGGCTACCCGCAAGGCTATTTCGGGCTCAAACAATCGCTTCAATCCCTGCTGCGAAATGCATCATTAAAGGAAATCAACCGGGTAGATTCTGCTATAGAAGAATATCAAAAAACTTCAGAAAGTCGCTTTCTATAAAATGACAATGATTTAGGAATTGTCACTAAATTAACGCTCAAGAAGCCAATACTTAAAAAGGGGAAATCAACACAGATTTACTAAATTGAATGGGAGTTTCGTAATAAAATAAATGAGGTACTTCATCATATTTTCCAGGGATAAATGAACAGAATCGACCGGCTCACTGCTATCCTCACCCACCTGCAATCCAAGCGCTTAGTAAAGGCTCAGGAAATTGCCGACCGATTTGAGGTCAGCTTGCGTACGGTTTACAGAGACATTCGCGCATTGGAAGAAGGCGGTATTCCAATTATTGGTGAGGCAGGACAGGGTTATTCGTTGATGGAAGGCTATAGATTGCCGCCGGTAATGTTCAGCAGACAGGAAGCACTGGCGCTGCTGATGGCAGAAAAGCTGATCGAGAAAATCACCGATAAAGATACAGCAAAGCAAATACAATCGGCCATGTTCAAGGTGAAGGCAGTATTGAGAAATCAGGAAAAAAGCCTGATCGATACGATGACCGAACATATCGAAATATTCCAGCACAATAATAGCCTGCATGTGGAAGGCAAAGACAAAAGCCTGCAGCTGCTAGTAAATAGCCTTGCAGAGCGGAAAGTTGTCAGGATTAATTATACCACTTTTGAAACAGAAATATCCACATGTCGCAGCATAGAACCTGTGGGAGTTTATTACGCTTATGAGCAATGGTACCTGATTGCCTGGTGCCGACTGCGGAAAGCGTACAGAACGTTCAGGGTAGATCGTATGCAGGAAATGACTACGCTGGATGAAAATTATGATGACCGCCATCCATCGCTCAAAGCCTATCTGGAGCGGGTAAAAACAGAGCAAAATCTGATTGAAATCATCATTTCAGTTCCCAGCAATATGGTGAAATACCTACGTCGACAAGCTTATGATCAGGGCTTGGTAATGAAGGAAGCACAGGGTGCGATGACAGAAATGACCTTCATGAGCAGTTCGCAGGAAGCATTTCTTCGCTGGAGCCTGATGATGGGTGATCATATCAGCATTTTGAAACCACTTGCCTTAAAAGCAGCAATGGAAGCCTTGCTGCTGAAAATGCTGGAGAATGTACAAAGGTCAAAAACTCATTAAATTTTTTGAATGTCTGCTGACATACTGTTGTCATTTCCGAGGCTT
>JBGSXH010000421.1:0-3749 GCA_041751515.1 Cyclobacteriaceae bacterium
GCATGGGCCAATCACACTTGATCAGGGTTCAGGTGTATTGAGGTTTAATACTACGCCAAGTACTACCGCCACAAGGGCCCCTCTTTCTGAAGTCTATGAAGTGATTATTTCCGACCTATTAGATGCTATAGACCAATTGCCTGATACACCTGGTCAGCCAGGACGTGCTGCCCAAGGGGCTGCAAGGCATCTTTTAGCAAAGGTGTACCTCACCAAAGCCACTAGTGATGCTGCCGAAGGAACAGATTATGCACGCGCCTATGAATACGCGACAAGCTTAATAGAAAATGGTTATGGACATGCTTTGCTTGAAGACTTTGGAGATGTCCATGCGGAAGGTAATGAAGACAATAGCGAAATACTTTGGACTGTTCAAAGAACGCCTGATGCACAATTTAATGACTTTGAGCCGGTTGAAAGTGGCTTGAAAGAAAATAGAAGTATTTACTTCTTCAGACCTCTTTATGAAAGTGTACAGGGGCTTGTACGTACCATTGAATATGGTAGACCATGGTTGCGCTACAGACCGAATGTATGGTTATTGGAGACTGCTTTTGCTGAAAGAGAAAATGACTCACGTTATGGTCATACGTTCCAAACTGTTTGGTATGCCAATCAGGAAAGTGATTTGCCGGAAGGTGTTGCGGTGGGCGATACAGCTTTATGGATGCCAGGGTTTGAATTGTCTGATGCTGAGGTAAACAGCAAGCCCTACAGGGTGGTGCGGCCGAGTGAGTATGACGATATCCTTTATCCTTCCCTCAATAAATATAATGATGGCAACCGGCCGGATATTATGGCTGCTTCGGTCAGGCCTTTTGTAGTACATAAGCTTTCGGAAACTTATTTGATCGCAGCGGAAGCTGCCATGTACGCTGGAAATATGGGTGATGCTGCCAATTATATTAATGTTTTGCGGGAACGTGCAGCCTTCAGACCCGAAATTACTGCGCAGGAAAATGCAGCAGCAGCACAGGCAAACCGAATTACAGCTGGCGATATCAATATCGATTTTATTCTGGATGAGCGATCCAGAGAGCTTGCCGGCGAGCAAATGCGCTGGTTTGATCTTGTTCGAACAAATAAACTGGTAGAGAGAGTAAGAGCGCATAACCCTAGGGCTGCGGCAGGCGTGCAGGAATTTCATGTTCTGCGTCCTATTCCACAGTCTCAAATTGACTTAACAACTGCTACTTATCCCCAGAATCCGGGATACTAGTAGTTATTCCAAGTAACCAACAAACAAAGTTTATATAATTAACACCATTTAAATGTACATTTTATGAGACTACTTATGAGAAAGTTTTTACTGATGATGCTCCCCGCTTTTGCCATATTCATGGTAAGCTGTAATGGAGATGATGATGACACACCAGGAGCTTCAGGACCACCGGAAGTTACCGCTGTTAGCCCTGGCGAAGCAGTCCCGGGAGATGAAATTACCTTGACAGGAAGTAATCTGGCCAGTGTGACCCGTGTTTCCCTTGGTGTAAACCAAGTAGATTACAACGCTTCTGAATCCAGTATTACATTCACAGTGCCAGAAGGAACCGAGCCGAACAACTATGACATTACAGTGGTAAACCCAAGTGGTAATACGACTGCGCAGTTGACAGTTATTCGACAAGCAGGACCTCCTGAGATTAATGCAATCAGCTATTTGCAGGTTGCTCCTGGTGATGAAGTCACTGTAGTAGGTGTCAATTTGATTGATATTGAGGCAGTTTCTATCGGTGGCACTGCTGCGGAATCTTATGAGTCTTTTGCTGAAGGTGATTCTATGCGGGTGACCGTTCCTGAAGGTGCTGCTGATGGCACTATGGTACTTCAAACCGCGCATGGTGAGGTGGAAACTGAAATGGAATTCACTATTTATGCCAGAACGCTGCTTATTTCCGATTTTGATGGTTTTGGTATCCGACCTACCTGGAATAGTGCAGGTGCGATGCAAGATCCTGAAATCAGGGATGGACAGTCTCCTCAGTCTCTTTATGGTAATTATATGCATTTTGAAACTGTACCTGTAGATGAAGTAGCCAATGGTTTTGCCCTGGTTCAGCCAGATGCGCCTGAAGAAGGTCCTGCACCTTACGGTTTCAACAATACGGACCCTGGTACCATCTCGGTATCGTTCTATGCTAATTCACCTAGTGAATTTGAGTATCAGATTATTATCACTACCAATGATCCTAACAGAGATATCTATGCGGCTTATAGAGACATCGGTACCGGTTGGAATCATATTCTCATTAACTTAAATGAATTTGGTTTAGGATACGGCGCAGATGAAATAGTAGATGAAGCGGATAGATTAAACCCAGCGAATATCATTGCAGTAGACTTTAGGTTTATTCCTAATAACTTTAATGAAGCAGTGCAAATAGGTAATGTGGATAATGTAATGTTTGTAGAAGAATAAAGATTCTCATATGTGCATAAAAACCGTCGGATTTCCGGAAGGAAGTCTGGCGGCTTTTTCTTGTTTTCTATCATTAAAAATTTCAGATTCTTAAATAATAGCTAAGATATTGTCATATGATTTTTAAAACTTTTACAGCTATTTACTCCATTCTATTGCAGCGCATGCACTGCGCATTATTTTTTTTACTGACCATAGCAGTTTACAGTCCTGCCGTAATGGCTCAAGACACTACCGCCTATATTTCCACCCACCCGGGAAAAGATTATTTACAGTTAGCCGCTGCTGATAACGTATTGCCGATTTGGGTGAGTGAAGAGGACTATGCCGGGGTCATCCGCGTAGCCAAAGACCTCCAAAAAGATTTCGAAAGGGTAACTACTATTTTACCTGAGCTTTTGCATTCGAAGGAAGATGCAAAAGCCAAAAAAGAAATGATTATTATCGGTACCATTGGCAAGAGCCCTGTGATCGATGAACTAATAAAAACTAAAAAACTAAATGTTGCCGGCACCGCTGGCAAGTGGGAAACTTTTCTGATTACCACGGTGGATGCACCCATGCCTGGCGTTGACCGCGCTTTGGTAATTGCCGGCAGCGATAAACGAGGAACCATATTTGGTACCTACGATCTGTCTTATCAGATTGGTGTTTCGCCTTTATATTGGTGGGCGGATGTGCCTCCGAAGCAGCATGAAAATTTATATATTATTCCCGGACAGCATAGTTTGGGAACACCGGCAGTGAAATACCGGGGGATATTTATCAATGACGAAGCCCCGGCTTTTTCAGGCTGGGCAGTTGAGAAGTTTGGCGGTTTCAATCATCAGGTTTATGAGCATGTTTTTGAGCTCATTCTGCGGATGAAAGGCAACTATCTCTGGCCAGCGATGTGGGGCCGCGCTTTTTATGACGATGATCCTAAAAATGCTGAATTAGCCGATGAGTACGGTGTGGTCATCGGTACAACCCATCATGAGCCTATGATGCGCGCTCATGTGGAATGGAGTCGCTATGGTGAGGGACCATGGAATTACGAAGAAAATGAAGCCACCCTGCAGGAATTCTGGCGAGAGGGAATACAGCGAATGGGTGATTATGAAAGCACCGTTTCTCTCGGCATGCGCGGTGATGGTGATGAACCCATGAGTGAAGAAAGCAATATTGCATTGCTGGAACGCATTGTCGAGGACCAAAGAACTATTCTCAAGGAAGAAACCGGTGCCCGGTTTGAAGAAATACCACAGTTTTGGGCTTTATACAAAGAAGTACTCGATTATTACGAACAAGGCATGGATGTCCCGGAGGATATCATGCTTTTACTTTGTGA
>JBGSXH010000422.1:0-4191 GCA_041751515.1 Cyclobacteriaceae bacterium
GCTCTCATGTCACCATCATGGAGGGTGCACGCATTGGTAAGAATTGCAAAATTTTTCCAAATGCCGTCATCTCGGGAATTCCTCAAGATCTTAAATTCATTGGTGAAGAAACGATCACTGTCATTGGTGACAATACAGTAATAAGAGAATGCGTAACCGTCAATCGAGGTACAATTGACAAGCACAAAACTGTCATCGGCAAGAACTGCCTACTGATGGCGTATGTACACGTTGGCCATGATAGTATCATTGGAGATCATTGCATTTTAGGAAATGCAGTACAACTTGCAGGCCATGTGCTGATCGATGACTTTGCGATATTTGGGGGTTCATGTGCCGTTCAGCAATTTTCTAAAATAGGTGCACATACCTATATCGGAGGCGGCTCACTGGTGCGAAAAGATATTCCACCTTTTACCAAGGCAGCACGAGAGCCTGTAAGCTATTGTGGCATCAATAGCGTCGGTCTTAGAAGAAGGGGTTATTCTAATGAGAAAATCAACGAAATTCAGGAAATTTACCGCCATATTTTCCTGAAAGGACTTAACAATAGCAAAGCACTCGATATCGTTGAACTGGAAATGAAGTCTTCTAAAGAGCGTGATGAAATTATTAACTTTATCCGCACTTCCGATCGCGGCGTGATGAAAGGTTTTGCCCATTAATGTTTCAGGTACGCTGTCAGTCCTTGTCAAAAAGATTTAAGGCCGAATGGATTTTCAAAGACCTTGACTATACATTCGAACAAGGAAAAGCTTATGCACTTACCGGTGCCAATGGTAGCGGAAAATCTACTTTATTGCAAATTTTGGCAGGCAGTCAGCTGCCCAGTTCAGGTTTAATAACTTACTCCAATCAAGGAAAAGTCATCGCGCATGAGGATATTTTCAAAAACCTGGCGCTGGCCACACCCTATCTTGAACTGATTGAGGAGTTTACACTGGAAGAGCACATTAATTTTCATTTTGAATTTAAAGCTAAGAATACAGGCCGTTCAGTGAAAGAAATGGCTGAATTCATGCAGCTAGGGCATGTTCTTAAAAAGCCCATAAAATATTTTAGCTCGGGGATGAAGCAAAGATTAAAACTTGGGCTTTGTTTTTGTTCAGAAACAGCAATATTATTACTTGATGAACCCACTACCAATCTTGATATAAAAGGAATAGATTGGTATCTTGAAATGATTTTGAAGCAGATTGATCAAAAAATGGTTATCATTGCTTCCAATCAAACAGTGGAATACGATTTTTGCAAAGAGAATTTACTCTTGGATGAATACAAATTTTAGCATACTTTATATTTTTTAACTAACTTATATTAGTTTTTCAGTTTACAAACGTTTCAATACATGAAAAAATTAAACAACTATTTTCTTATGGCCTTGCTTGTATCAGTGATAGGCTTTTTAGGTGCTTGTGGCAGTGATGATGATACCACACCTCCTGATGACCTAGCGCAGCAAACCCAAAGATTGGCAAAAACATGGGCTCCTGGCGCAATAACCTTTGAGGGTGCACCTGCAGAAGGATTCGATGGCTTTGTTCTCACCTTTAATGCAAACGGTACTTATACTGCCACCAATGGTAGCCCGGTTTTTCAAGGAAGTGGTTCCTGGGAATTTCCAAACAGCAATTTGAATGTTGTTGAACTCAGCAATGGACGGGTCTTAAATATTACCCAGCTTAATGACAGCAATCTAAATTTTGATACTACTGTTGGAGGTACCAATGCCAGAACAACTGGAACTGACGGTGATTATACTTTCCAATTGAATGTACAATAAGAGTTAATTCATTTTAACATATAAACAAAAAAAGCGGCTATGGCCGCTTTTTTTGTTCTGTTCTTCTAAAAAATATCTTACTCCGCCAATGGTGGTCTTTTTATCTTCATACTTCCTCTCCTCTTAGGCAAATCAGGTAGATCATAATATTCCTTGACAGCATTATAATCATTCAAGTCTACAGGAGCATTGAATCTTCCATTGGCAAAGCCATCAAATTCCGCCCTAAGGACCACCACTCGCGCGACCCAATCATTGAGTTCGGCTGCTCCCAGATTGGCTGCTGCAATATTGAAATCAGCATCTAAGAAAATGTTGACATCAATATCAGTATGGTCAAATGTGTAAACGAGCGTACCCTGCTGCGGAAATGTGGTAATAGGCAAAGGCCTCCACACATCAAAAATCTCACCGCCATCTTCAAAGCTATCCCAAAGAAAGTAAACGAGGACCACATCGGAAATCAGCACTTCATCTTCTGGCATAAAGTCAATGACTATACCATATTCCGGCGCTTCAAAATTAATATCCTCTACCTCGAATACAAGATTCTCAGCAGCTATGCCCCCTTGGCCATCACTTCCTGGAGGGCCTTGGGGACCTTGAGGGCCCTGAGGTCCCGGCATTCCCTCCGGACCACGACATGCGGCTATACTCAAAAGCACAGAACATATGAGTAAATTTATCTTCATTAAATTCATAGATGATAACGATAGGTTAAAAAAAGTTTAGTTTCAATATACAAGAATATCATAATAATAACTTACACTTCGCCTAGCTTCTTAGCCGAACAATGGTGATACCACTACCACCACGGTCTACATGCTCATCCTGCGCCGAGGCAACATGGGAGTTGCTCAGCAGGAAGTTTCTTAAAATATCGCGAAGAATACCATCTCCTTTGCCATGTAAAATGGTTAGTTCGGGCATATTCAGCATCAGGGCTGTGTCTAAAAATTCATCTACCTCCATTAGGGCAGCTTCCGCACGCTTTCCACGCACATCGATTTTAGAACTAAAATTGGCCATTTTTTCATTCAGATTAATCCCTTTCATAGGGCTGCCCACTTTCCTTTCCTGGGTACGAACATCTTTTTTACTGACACGTTCCAGTCGCTTGAGCCGGACGGTAGAGCGCAGCTCACCTATGGCGATCACTGCTTCCTTCCCTTTAATGTCCAATACTTCCCCTATCGTCTCCTGGCCAGTGATGCGTACCTGATCGCCCACTTCTATTGCCCCGTCAATTCTCTTTATTGTGGTTGTAACAGGCGCGGGTGCAGCCTGAACATCTTCCTTATTGGAAATAGTGGCTTCAAAGGTTTTTAGTGCTTTACGGACTTTTTGCGTACTGCTCTTTTCTGCTTTATTCTCCTTGATTTCCCGAATTGTCGCCTCAATTCGCTGGTTGGTATCTTGAAGTAACTGCTTTGCCTCCTGTCTCGCAGCCTGGATAAGCGTCTTTTTCTGCGATTCCAGATGCTGCTTTAAAGTCTGGTATTCATCAACATGATGCTGTAAGCTTTCCTGTCGTTTCTCCAACATTTTCCTGCTTTGTTCGAGACTACTCTTCTCCTTTTCCAGCTGCGCCAGCATTTTGTCAAAGTTAACTTGCTGGTAACCGGCATTTTGTTTTACTTTCTGCAGAATGGCTTTTGGCAAGCCAATTTTATGGGCGATTTCCAGCGCAAATGAGCTACCCGGCTTTCCTATCTCCAGTTCGTACAGGGGCTCAAGCTTGTCCACATCGTATCGCATAGCTGCATTCACAACGCCTGGCTTTTTTTCTGCAAATTTCTTCAGGTTGGCATAATGCGTAGTCACAACCCCAAAAGCTTTTTGATGGTATAGATTTTCTAAAATGGCTTCCGCTATGGCACCGCCAATATTGGGTTCGGTACCTGCGCCAAACTCATCAATGAGAAAGAGGCTTTTTCTGTTAGCAAGCGTTACGAAATAACGCATATTCATCAAGTGACTACTATACGTACTGAGATCATTTTCTATAGACTGCTCATCCCCGATATCCAACAAAATCTGATGAAAGACGCCCATAGTGGCATGGCTGTCCATGGGAACAAGCAACCCACACTGGAACATGTACTGTACCAAAGCTACCGTTTTCAGGGTGACAGATTTTCCTCCGGCGTTTGGCCCGGAAATGACAATAATTTTCTGTTCTTCATCAAGAATTATGTGCAAAGGCACGATCGGTTTGCCCTGTTTTTGATGCGAAAGCATTAAGAGTGGATGCCTGACGCCGTGCCATTTTGCCACTTGCTCCTTTACCATGGAAGGCATTGCAGCCTCAATTTGAATGGCAAATCGCGCTTTGGCCCTGATAAAATCAAACATGGCCAGAATCTGGCAGGCACGTTTGAGGTCTTCAATATGAGGTCGGAGTGCAT
>JBGSXH010000423.1:0-3562 GCA_041751515.1 Cyclobacteriaceae bacterium
ATGCCGGCGGACAGGTAGTGGCCACCCCGGGCAACCCCAACAAATTAACTTTTGATCCCAGTTATGTATACGGCCCTAATCAAAACATCCGTGGGTTTTTAGGCTTAAGGTTAACTGTTAAATAATGCGAAATACATATCATCGCCCGAAGTTGAAATCATTAAAAGCAACAGGGGTAAAGAGATAATATTAAAAATGCCTGTAATTCCTGCTCAAAATGCATTAGAAGGCTTAAGTTAATACAAATCGTATACAACAATACAATTTATTAAAGATTATGGAAACACTGCATCTACGTCTTCTCATTCAGCTCGCCAAACTTGATGGCAATATAGATGATGCTGAAGTTAATTTGATCATGTCAATAGGGAAATCTAATGGCCTTTCGGAGGAAGAAATTAATCAATTGTTTAAACTGCCGACAAAGGCTGTTGATGCCAGTATGCTTTCCGATGCTCAGAAATTTGACTATATTTATAGCATGGTGCAGCTGATGAAAGTTGATGGTGAAATGCACAATAATGAACTCAGGTTCTGCTCAGAAATGGCGGTAAAGCTAGGTTATAGAGAAGGCGTTTTATTCGAGCTGGTAACGAACATTGTCATTGACGAGAATATGAAGACTGATAGAAAAGCGCTGCGGAAAAGGGTAAAGCCATATCTCCTTGCTTCTGCCTAAAAAATAAATGTCGCAAAAAATTTGAAGCCTGTATTTTTACAGGCTTTTTTTGTTGATGAAGTTTAATGATGCCCTTGAAGAATTAAATCATACCCATGCGCTACTAAAGGCAGAACAGCGTTTCGAGCAGGAGAGTTATGCTGCGCAGCTACGTTTACAAAGTCTCAAAGATCGGGTGGCTGCAGGGTTTTGTCTACATCCTCTTCAGGTTTACAAATCTTATCTTGGGACGGCAGAAAGGCCTATAGTAGAACTCACCGGCAATTTTGCTAATGACAATGCCAATTTTCAATCCGGTAAGGCGGTATCACTATTTTCTACCCATGAAGGAGAAAGCAAAGGGGTATCTGCCGTTATTAATTACATTAAAAAGCACACAATCGTCATTACGTTAAACAGTGAAGACTTTCCTGAATGGATTGATGATGCAAGGTTTGGTATGCAATCCCAATTTGACGAAGCTAGCTATCGGGAAATGTACAAAGCCCTGAAAGCAGTTACATCAGCTAGCAAAGGTCAGTTGGCTCATTTGAGGGATGTATTGTTAGGCTATGAGCCTGCTAAATTTGCTCCCAGTATGCCGCTCAATAACACAATTAATTTAAATGAAGGACAGCTTCAGGCGACTCAGCTGTCACTTTCCGCCCAGTCGGTTGCCATTGTTCACGGCCCCCCGGGTACTGGCAAAACTACAACGCTCATTCAAACCATAGCACAGGTGCTGGAAAATGAGCATCAGGTGATGGTATGTGCACCAAGCAATGCTGCCCTGGACCTGTTGGTGGAGAGGCTTTATGCTCGGGAGCTTCGCTGCTTGCGCATTGGTCATCCGGCAAGAGTGACGCCGGAAAATCTACAATTCACACTTGATGCACAAATTGCGGCACATAGTAGCTATAAAGACCTGAAAAAAGTAAGACAGAAAGCGGAGGAACTACTGAAGATGAGCGCCAAATATAAGCGCAAGTTTGGCAAGGCCGAAAGAGACCAGCGCAGACAATTGCAACAAACAGCCCGTGATTTCAGGAATGAAGCCGATATGCTGGAGCACTATATTTTACAGGATTTATTGCAGCAAAACCCGGTCGTTGCTTGTACACTGGTAGGTGCCGCACACCATATTTTAGCAGGAAGAAGGTTTTCAACAGTATTTATTGATGAAGCTGCACAGGCACTTGAGCCTGCATGCTGGATACCTGTACTTAAAGCGGAACGTGTGATTATGGCGGGCGATCATCTACAGCTTCCTCCAACGATTAAGGACTACGACGCAGCAAAAAAAGGTCTTGCGGAAACATTGATGGAAAAGTGCATCAACAGAAGACCTGAAAATGCCGCTATGTTACGCACACAATACAGAATGCAAGAGGAAATTATGAGTTTTTCGAATGAAAAATTCTACGAAGGCAAGCTCATCGCTCATGAGAGCGTTCGATTCCGGCGATGGTTACCCGAACTTGCGCCGCTGTTATTTGTCGACACGGCAGGTGCAGGTTTTGCGGAAGCAGCAGAAAAGGAAGGTAGTAGCACTTTTAATAAAGAAGAGGCTGAAATGCTGCTAAAACTCGTCATGCAGGATATTGATAAATGGAAGGAAAATGGGGCGATCAGCGCTAATATTGGCATTATTTCTCCCTATAAGGCGCAGGTCATTTATCTGAGAGAAATTTTCACAGATCTGCAGGAGGCCTATGAAAACCTGCATATCAGCGTGAATACTATCGATGCGTTTCAGGGGCAGGAGCGGGATGCCATCTATATTAGTCTTGTGCGTAGTAATGAAAAGCAGGAAATAGGTTTCCTGAAAGATTTACGGCGTATGAATGTGGCTGTTACCCGTGCAAAAGGCAGGTTGGTATTAATTGGTGATAGTGCCACCTTGGGTCATCACACCTTTTACAACAGTTTCCTCACATATGTACAAGGGCTGAACGCTTATCGCAGCGTCTTTGAATTTATGGAGTTTTAACTACGAAAGTTGTCAATGACTGCTCATGTGTCTTGTCCTTCCGGAATTTTTCTAAAACAGGCATTATTTCCATCATTAAGTCCGGATTTTTAACGGCAATAAAATCATACTGCTTGTCTATGTCTAGCGGCAAACCTGCTATGCTTTCGCCCTCTAAATTGTAAATGTCACCCCCGGCGTATTTTACAAGGGGGTAAGCAAGCAAATTGTAAAAATCTGATAGCTGCCTTGCTTCCATCATAAAGTCTGCACTGCCTCGTGCCAATTGCGCCAGCTCTGTGCCAGAATTGTCAAAGGCTCGGATGTCACGACACAGCAACATCAGTGGATAACTTCCGATTAACTGCCTTTCCGCTCCGGAATAGCCTGTTTTTAAGTAGGCATAACATTCACTTAAGAGGCTGGCGCCACCAGCAGCGATTGCGAACTCTTTTTGCAATAAATTTGAATAGTAAATTGATTGTGCTGCTTTTGTATAGTAATAATCTCCGGAACGAAATCCCTCTACATAAGCAAATGTCAGGTCTTCAAATTTCCATGGCGGATTTTTCTCCGTTATTGCCAATGCCAAGCAGGGATCACCCACCCCTTTGTCCCAGTTGATGGAGCCATCCATTGGGTCAAGAAATATCGAAAATTCGGCATCCACTTTTGTTTGTGCGGGAAAGCCTTCCATGAAGATATTACAGGAAGTATCCTTCAATAAATCACTTAAGATGCCGAACGCCTGCCGGTCTACTAAATGGGTACCTTTCGTATCGGCCGCATTTTTTGCTTGTACTCCCCTAAACCCGTTTTCCCGCAACTGCGCTATTAAAAACGTTTTTAATGTTTTACCGAGTTTTTTGGATAGTCGTAAATAGTCCATAAGTGCGCTAAGTTTACAAAAATCTACTATTCATCTATGGAACAAG
>JBGSXH010000424.1:0-2091 GCA_041751515.1 Cyclobacteriaceae bacterium
ACCGTGCAGAGGTTGTAAAGGCTGATTATGAAGCCAAAGCATTTACTTTCAAAATTAACGGACAACTACATGAAGTGGCGTTAAAGGATAAATTCGATCTGTTATTGGAAAAACTGGGGATGTCTGACCTTGCAGCTAATAAAGTGGCCGATGTTAAAGCGCCAATGCCGGGATTAATTCTCGAAATTATCGCGAAGGAAGGTGAAGAAGTTGCTAAAGGAGACCCTATTATGATATTGGAAGCAATGAAGATGGAGAATGTACTAAAGTCGCCGGGTGATGGTGAGATAAAGGCCATCCTCGTCAAGCAAGGACAAAGCGTCGAAAAAAACCAGGTTTTAATTCAGTTTTAATTCAGATAACAATTTCCGGCCATTATCTTTGTCAGGTCATTGTTTCACAAATTCGTACAAAAAGTTTGTCGCGGCCGGAGAAGAAATCATTTTGCTTATAACCCGTTAAAACCATACAATCATAATGAAATACAAAAGAATTCTTTTAAAACTCAGTGGTGAGGCCTTAATGGGCGACAAACAGTACGGCATAGATCCGAACAGGCTGGAACAGTATGCACAGGAAATTAGCCGTGTTAAATCAACCGGCGTTGAGTTAGCGATTGTGATTGGGGGTGGCAACATTTTCCGGGGAGTACAAGCAGAAAGCTCAGGAATAGACAGGGTGCAGGGAGACTATATGGGCATGCTGGCCACTGTGATCAATGCCATGGCTTTGCAGAGTGCCCTGGAAAAACAGGGACTGTTTACGCGACTCATGTCAGGCATTAAAATGGAGCAGGTATGCGAACCATTCATTCGGCGCAGAGCGGTAAGACACCTGGAGAAGGGAAGAATTGTTATTTTTGGCGCCGGCATCGGCAATCCTTATTTCACTACCGATAGCACAGCAAGCCTTCGCGCTATTGAAATAGAAGCTGAAGTAGTTTTAAAAGGCACAAGGGTGGATGGTGTCTATTCTGCCGATCCGGAGAAAGACCCCAATGCAACCCGTTTTTCCAATATTTCTTTCCAGGAAGTGTATGAAAAAGGTTTAAATGTTATGGACATGACAGCTTTCACGCTATGTCAGGAAAACAATTTACCCATCATTGTATTTGATATGAATAAACCCGGCAACTTAAACAACCTGGTTGAAGGGCAATCTGTAGGAACTTTAATTACATCTTGATTTATAATGGAAGAGATACAACTTCATTTAGAAGAAGCCAGACAGCTAATGGAAAGGGCTGTCGACCACCTCAACGGAGAACTAGCGAAGATAAGAGCTGGGAAAGCTATGCCTAATATGTTGGATGGCATCATGGTAGAATACTATGGCAACCCTACCCCATTGGCGCAGGTGGCTTCCGTGAACACGCCGGATGCCCGTACGCTAATGATCAAACCCTGGGAGAAGAAATTATTAAGGGATATCGAAAGGGCCATTATCAATAGCGACCTGGGCTTAACACCACAGAACGATGGTGAACTGATTAGAATCAACATTCCTCCACTTACTGAAGAAAGAAGAAAAATGCTTGCCAAGCAAACGAAAGCCGAAACAGAGAATGGCAAGGTAAGCATTAGAAATATAAGGAAAGAGACCAACGATGCTTTAAAAACGCTCCAAAAAGAAGGCGCTGCCGAAGATGATGTGAAGCGCGGAGAAGAGCAGGTGCAGACTCTCACGGACCAATACAGTGAAAAAATGGATGAACTGTATGTCAGAAAAGAAAAAGAAATATTAACTATTTGATCAATTAAGGCCTGTGTTAAGAAAGCAGGCCTTAGTTTTTTCTTTTACTGAGGTAACTCAGCCCGAAAGTATAGCGTAACGAGGCCAATCTTTCATCTGGACCGTCTTGCCAGATGGGTAAAAGAAATTGATGATAAGTCAACTCAGCATATACATTAAATCTTTCAGTGACATTATAAGTTGCACCCGCTCCCATGACTGCACTGCCATTTAATTTTCTGACCCTGAAAGGCTCAAACTCATTTACAGTGAATTCAGTAGTTCCATCTGCTAAAGTATAATCTCTATTCACATCTGCACTCACCGCCCACTCCGGCGATAAGGCCAGATTTATATAAG
>JBGSXH010000425.1:0-3523 GCA_041751515.1 Cyclobacteriaceae bacterium
ATTCAAGAAGACAGCGCTTGAAATGGGCGGTAAAAATGCCAACGTGATTTTCGCCGATTGTGATTTTGAAAAAACTTTGGAGACGACTTTAAGATCCAGCTTTCAGAATCAGGGTCAGATTTGCCTTTGTGGTTCACGAATATTCATTCATCAGTCCGTCTACGAGTCTTTCAAGGAAGAGTTCGTAAGAAAAGCAAAGCAACTAAAGGTTGGCCCACCTGAAGAAAAAGAAACTAAAATAGCGGCTTTAATAAGTGAGGAGCATCTGATGAAGGTTGATGGTTTTGTCGAGCAAGCAATGGCGCTTGGTGGCACTGTGCTTTGTGGAGGAAAACGCATCAGATTGTCAGGAGAGCATGCTGATGGCTATTATTACTCCCCCACGGTTATCGAAGGACTGGCTTATGACTGTGCGGTAAATCAGGAAGAAATTTTTGGGCCGGTTGTTACCCTTACACCCTTTGATAGTACCGAGGAAGTGCTAAAAATGGCCAATAGTGTGAGGTACGGCCTGTCGGCCACTATATGGACTAAAGATATTGATAAAGCCAATGCTGTGGCGGAGGAGGTTGAAGCGGGTATTATCTGGATCAACTGTTGGCTACTGCGGGACTTAAGGACGCCATTTGGAGGCATGAAGCAATCGGGAGTGGGGAGAGAAGGGGGCTTTGCTGCCCTGGAGTTCTTCACTGAAGAAAAGAATATCTGTATAAAGCGTTAAAAAAAATGAGGGCAAGCTTTTCCTAGGAAAAGACTTGCCCGTCATCACATCAAACACAAACTAAACAGTAGCTTTATCGGCTTCCACTGCAGGCTTATTAACCTCTTTGATTTCTCGCAGTTTGGCGATATTGAATGATTTTCGTTCTTTATGTCCACAGTAACCACATCGGTAAAACTTCGTGAGTTGTCCTTCCTTTGTGTTGTTCTGTGCACTATGCATTTCTTCTCGGGTAACTTTAAGCGTCTGGTAGTTACACTCAGGACATTTATTGGCATGCAAATGACCTGCATACTTTTCTATTTTAGTGTAGCCGGATACCTCATCAACCCAAACATCGTAATCGATAGAGAAAATATTCTCTTCTGCCTGCATACCTTCATCAAGGTAAACGTCTTCTTCAGCTTCAGATAGTAATTTCATTTCTTTACCAGTATGCGGGCTCACTCTTGGTGCATATCGAAGCTTTTTTAATCTGGCTTCCATATAAGCAGGATAATAAAACCTTAGCACTACTGAGATGACCACCCCTACCAATACACTGAATAGTATAGTAGACAATAGTTTAATGAATACTGCCACAAATTCTTCTTCTACATGCATTGAGTTTACGAATAAACCCGTACCTAAAATAAGTAGAATAGTGGTATACCATAATGTCTTTACCTCGTATTTGCTGATAAAATCATAACGATTTTTCTTGTCGCTGGTGAAGTTCATTTTGATTAAATAACCAAAAAGCAAAATTGCTGCTGCACCAAAAAAAATGTAAGAGGTAATCATGCCTATATGTATATAGGACTCCAGGAAAGCTTTGACTGAATTCTCCATGATTTAAAAATTAAATGTGTTTAGTTACTTCTGTTTTTGTTTGATTTATATAGCTATATACCCTTGGTGCTATATTGGTAACCTGCACAATGGAAAAAAAATTGAAATATTACACAAGTACTTTGGTGCAGGTAATTGTGATTAGTGTTTGGAGGAGGTTGCAAAGGCATCCAATTATTGCCCCTATGTCCTCAAATAGCAATGATAATGCACTATTTTGCAATGACTTAGCTTTATTATCTGATTGCGGCTATGAAGTGTTAAACGAATGTCATAAAAAAAGGCGACCAAAATTGGCCACCTTTTTTATGAAAAAAATGTTTATAAGAAACTTTACTTACTTGCGTCAGCTAAGTTTTCTATTAAAAATTTACTCATCATTTCATATAAATGTGAGGTTGTATTGCCACCATATATACCATGGTTTTTATTGGGGTAGTAAAATGAATCAAATTGCTTGTTGGCATTGATAAGGGCATCCTGCAATTCTACAGAGTTCTGAAAATGCACATTATCATCTCCTGTACCATGGATAAGCAGGAAATTGCCTTCCAGCTTTGTCGCATGGGTCAGCGGAGAAAAGTCATCATAGCCGCTTTCGTTTTCCTGCGGTCTCTTCAAATATCTTTCTGTATAGATGGTATCATAAAATCTCCAGTTGGTCACGGGCGCCACTGCGATCGCACTTTTAAAAATGTCAGCTCCCAGAAATAAGGCAAGTGAAGACATATAGCCCCCATAACTCCATCCCCATATACCAATGCGATCCGCATCTACGTATTCAAGGCCTCTCAGGTGTTTTGCACCATTTATTTGATCAGCAACTTCGTGCTTGCCAAGTTGGGCATAAGTCACATGCTTAAATGCTTTACCTCGGGCACCCGTCCCGCGATTGTCAATGCATGCTACGATAATGCCTTCCTGTGCCAAATAATGAAACCATGCTTCGCGCGCACTTCCGAAATTATCAAGGACCTGTTGTGAACCCGGCCCTCCATAAACATACATGAGGACAGGGTATTTCTTATTCTCATCGAAATCAGCCGGTTTAATGATATAGCCATTGAGCTCGGTGCCTTCACTGTCAAATGTGAAAAACTCCTTACTGCCAAGAGCATACTTTTCAAGTTTTGATGACAAGGCTTTATTGTCTTCCAAAACTTTAGTTTGCTTCCCTGAAGGGGCTTCATGGAGACTGACTTTAGTAGGAGTATCTTTGCTGCTGTGGTAGTTAATATAATAACTGTAATCGTTACTCATATTGACTGAATGGGTGCCACTGGCCTTGCTCAGCTTCTTTTTACCTTTACCGTTGAGTTTAATTGTGTATAGCTGTCTTTGAAGAGGACTATCTTCTGTGCTTACATAGTATATTTGCTTTTTATCTTCATCAATACCAACCAGCCGGTTCGCCTCCCATGCTCCGGAGGTTATCTGCCTGAGCTGCTTCCCCTCCATGTCATGATGATAAATATGCTTATAACCATCCTTTTCGCTGGTCCTCAAAAATCCATTTCCATTCTTCAGGTAGGTCAGGTCATCAGTAAAATTAATATCCACATAGGTATCACTTTCTTCAGTAAGGATCACATCTGTTTGTCCATCCTCAACATTAGCATGGAGAATCTCCAACTTATTTTGCAATCTGTTCATGCGGACAACCGATAAAAGTGCATTGTCTGCAGTCCAGTAAACGCGGGGTATGTATATATCAGTTGCTGATCCGAGGTCTACAGCAACCTTTTTGGCATCATCAAGATGGAAGACAGAGATGTCAATTTTGCTATTCTCTTCCCCCGCCTTAGGATACTTGAATTTATAGTCTTCAGGATAAAGCTGTCCCCACATTTGCATATTATACTCTTTTACATTCGATTCATCGAAAGTATAGAAAGCTATTTTTTTGCTATCGGGTGACCAGAAAAATGCTTTGGCAATCGAAAATTCTTCCTCATACACCCAGTCTGAACC
>JBGSXH010000426.1:0-3546 GCA_041751515.1 Cyclobacteriaceae bacterium
TACAGAGAGTGGGCTCCGGAAGCTCATCAGCTTTTTCTAACCGGAGACTTTAATAATTGGGACCGACAAAGCCATCCGCTTACCAAAGGTGACAATGGCATTTGGGAAATATTTATAAAAGACCCTAAAAAGACAGTTTTAAAGCATAAGCAATTAGTTAAAGTACACATCCACAGCCAGAGAGGACACCACGACAGGCTTCCGGCGATGATACGACGTGTCGTCCAGGATGAAAATTCCAGTAATTTTTCCGGACAGGTATGGGCTCCGGCAAAACCTTACAAATGGAAGAATAATGATATTCCATTAAAAATAGCCAGGCAGGCTCCATTGATATATGAAGCGCATATTGGTATGGCGCAGGAAGATGGACAAGTGGGCACTTATGCAGCATTTGAAAAGAACGTATTGCCGCGCATTATCAAGGGTGGTTATAATGTATTGCAGCTCATGGCCATACAGGAACATCCATACTATGGTTCTTTTGGATACCATGTAGCCAATTTCTTCGCTCCGAGCAGTCGCTACGGTGAGCCGGAAGCTTTGAAATCGCTGATTGATGCGTGCCATAAAGCAGGAATTGCCGTGCTGATGGACATCGTGCACTCACATGCCATCAAAAACTTATCAGAGGGTATTAACGAATTGGACGGTACCGATTACCAGTATTTTCACGCTGGTGAAAAAGGCAACCATAGCGCATGGGATTCAAAATTATTCAATTATGCCAAAAATGAGGTAAAGCAGTTTCTTTTATCCAATGTTAAGTATTGGATGGAAGAGTTTGGTTTTGATGGCTATCGCTTTGACGGTATCACATCCATGCTTTACTGGCATCATGGTTTTACGTCTTTCGACCATTATGATATGTATTTTAAAGATCAGGTCGATGAGGATGCTGTTGCTTACCTGCAATTGGCCAATCAGCTCATAAAAACTATAAAGCCCGAAGCACTCAGTATTGCTGAAGACATGAGTGGTATGCCGGGATTATGCCGAAAGCAGGAAGATGGCGGCATAGGTTTTGACTACCGACTAGGCATGGGCCTCCCCGATTTTTGGATCCGCCTACTGAAAGAAAAAAGCGATGAAGATTGGCAAATGGAGGAAGTTTGGCATACCCTTAACCACCGCAGATTTTCAGAAAAAACTATTGCTTACGCAGAAAGCCACGACCAGGCTATCGTAGGAGACAAAACCATCGCATTTAGGCTCATGGATAAGGAAATGTACGACCATATGACCATCGATGATGAAAATGCTATTATCGAAAGAGGTATCGTCCTCCATAATATGATCAGGCTCATCACGCTGGGTGCTGGTGGGGAAGGTTACTTAAATTTCATTGGTAATGAGTTCGGTCATCCAGAGTGGATCGATTTCCCGCGTGAAGGCAATGGCTGGAGCCATCATTATGCCAGGAGACAATGGAGTTTGGCAGACAATAAGAAACTCAAGTATCAATTCATGGAGCGGTTTGATAAAGAAATGGTTAAGCTTATCGCCAAAGAAGGGATTCTGGGAGCCGGACCAGCAGAACTATTGAATATGGATAACACCAATAAGGTCGTCATCTTTAAAAGAGGTAAACTGATCTTTTTCTTTAATTTCAACCCGCATCATTCAGTACCTGATTACCAGTTTTATGTTCCGGATGCCGGCAACTATAAAATACAGTTGTGCACAGAAGACAAGAAGTTTGGCGGTCAGGAAAGAATAGACAACAGCATCAGGTATAAAGCCGAAAAACAGGAAGAAGGCTGGCCAAAAATGAGTGTGTATGCCACCAACCGTACTGCTATCGTCTTTAAAAAGATGGCGCGTTAAGTTTTTTGTGTTGCTTGCTCTTTATGGCGTGCCAGGCTTAATTCAAAATCTGCTAATATATTCAGATAATGAATATAAGCCTGGTATGCTTCATTTTCCTGCTGCTTACCTATCTCAGGGCCAGTGTACATGTTTTCAAAATATTCAGCCTGCTGTAGCAGCGCATAAGTCTTTTGCAAACTTGTCGGACATGCAGCAGCCAAGGGCTTCAATGTCAGTAGAATTCTGAGGGCTTCCTGTTGGAGGGCGTTTGGTTGTATCAGCCACATTTTCCGGCGCTCCAAGTTTTGCATGACAGGTTCCATGACATTGATCCTGCCAACTGCCTCAAATTTATCAAGAGCAGAAGTGACATCAATGAGTTCAATTTTGCTCAAAGCAATAGCATTCATGGCCTTTTGCCAAAACCCGGCAAAACCAGTATTCAACTGCTCCATATTTAATACTACATTAATGAGCTGGCCAGCGGTACTCTTAATCAGCTGTTCAAATGTGGTATCCCCTGTCTCTTTTGCCTGTGTAAAAATTGCCGACCATTCCGCATTGTTCATCAGCATCTTTATATCCATCCCTGAATGGTTGGAAAGATAAATGTAGTTGGGCGAGCGCCCGTTTAAATGCCATCGCAAGCCTTCCGTTAACACTCCTTGAAATGCCCGGGTGGACAATGCACCAATTAGCGCATCTTTCCAAAGCAAGCTTGTATTGGCAAAGGTTTTGGCTGTTTTACCAAAAATCGTTTTCATATGCATTGCATGCTCATACACCTGCGTCGTGAAAATATCAATGTCATAGAGGCTTGCAGGACTGTGCGAAAATGTGCCGCCTAATAGCACTACCTTTTTTTCTTTGACCAACTTTTTTAAGTCCGCCAGCGATTCAGCACTGTATTGTTGCATAGTTTCCAGGACAACACCACTGCAATACAAGCCGACACTGCCCTTCTTTAAAGCAGCACAAATATGCTTCAAGGCTATAATTGACTGCTGTATTAATTGAAGCCCCGCTTTATCTGGGCTCCGAAAGTAAGCTTTATGCCTGCCGATGTCAAAAAAGCTGTAATTCTCCAATGGCAAAGGAAGGTGCAATAAAAAAGTTACGGAAAGATGAGGCATAAAGTCTAAGGTTTAATTTGAATGGATTGAAATGTAGCTAAAACTTCAGCAGCAGTATGGTCCCAGCTGATTTTGGCCATATCTTTCAAGCCCTTTTCTACTTGTTTACGACTCAGGTCCTCATCGTCCAGCAGATTCAAAACATGATCTGCCATAGCTTCTGTATCAGCATAGTCAGCCATCAATGCGCTTTTCAATACCTCACGAACGCCACATTGTTTTGACAGCACCACCGGCACACCGCAATATGCCGCTTCCAAAGCACTTATTCCGAATGGCTCCGAGGTGGAAGGCATGCAATATACATCAGCCATACTGAATAGCTCAAAGACAGCTTTTCTCCCGATATGTCCTGTAAAGTGAAAACGATGACCAATGGCCCGATAAGCGCCAGCGGTAATTAACTTCTTGAGCTGTTCGCCTGAGCCCGCCATCACAAACCGCACATTCGGATTGGCCTCATAAATTCTGGTGGCAATATTCATAAAGGTTTCCGGACCTTTTTGTCCGGTTATTCTACCCAGGAAAACCACGAGCTTTTCAGGAAAGGGCTTTTCCTTGCGTTGTACTGCCGGTGTTTCAGCTGCATTGAGGGCAACTGCAA
>JBGSXH010000427.1:0-2502 GCA_041751515.1 Cyclobacteriaceae bacterium
ATTGTGCAGGGTTATAGAAATGAGTCGGAGATGACAGAATTACTGGCTAATATTTCAAATGACATCAGAGAAGATGGCCTGCTGACCGATAAAGCACTGGGAACTGCCCTTATTGATGATGCCTATTTTCTTAAAGCCTCCTCCATTCGGGACAATGTAGAAGAGAGATACAAAATGCTGAATGTGGCTTTTAAAGTGCCTGCTTTTGAGGCCGTATTGGACTCATTTGTCAAAAACACCGATCATATTTTTACGAGGCAAATTCAATATCCTGAAACCAGTAGTTTTGGAGATAATATTTTAGCTGGAGATAAAACGCATTATAATACATCAAGACTAATGATTTCAGCAGTGCTTCCGGTGCATGGTAGTATAAAAATTGATATCAGGAACGGTGATTTTATTGTTTATACTGATATGATGAATAAAGATTTTGAGCAATCAGATCGCACTAAAGTACCTGGTGGTACTCCTCAGATTTTCGAATCTTCATTTGTAGGGCTAATTCGTACTCCTATATTTGTCGGTCGTGATGATACATTAAATATAGATGTTTACGAAAACGGGGCATTACTGCCTACGTGGAGCAAAACGATTTTTATTGAGGCTGACGAAACTGAAGAAGACTATCAGAACTCTTTCAGATAATTGTTGATATTAAATAGTTGGGCTTAATTCAAAAAAATCCAGATCCAATTTCACCAATTCATTCAGACATTCGTATCTTTAGTAAGACCAAAAGAAAGATGTAATGAATATCCATGCGCTCAAATACGAAATAATTGAATGGATTACCAGAACCAATGACAATGCCTTGCTCAATACATTAAAGTCTATCAAAGATTCTAATGCCGCATCAGCAGATTGGTATGATGAATTGAATGACGAGGAAATTAAATCCATTGATCGTGGGATTAAAAACCATGAAAAAGGAGAGGTTTTGACAAGTAAGGAGTTCTGGTCGGGACATGGAGATTGAATTTGGTGTTCTTTGGTCAAAAGAATCAAAGTTTAAGTTTGACAGAATCGTTTTTTATCTACGGAAAGAGAGGACGGAGAAGGAAGTAAACAAATTTGTTGCTCAAATAAAGAACTTTGAGCGGATTGTGGTAAAATTCCCAGAATTATACCCTGAATCAAAGAAGAAGCCAGGATTAAGAGAAGCTGTTTTGTCAAAACACAATTCTGTTATTTATAAAATTGATTGGGACAAATCTCTGATTCGAGTGTATACTATCTTTGACAACAGACAGCACCCTGATAAATTAAAATAACACAAAGCTCAACCAAATAGCTTATTGGGCATAAGCTGGAAATGCAGGCGCCACAGCCATTTACGAGCTTACCAGGAGGCGTGTGTGTATCACAGCATAATCAAAAGCCCGATAACCAGTTTGACGAACGGTCTTATTTAATTAGTCATCCCTTCACCACCACTTCCACCTTCCTTCAGGTCTTCGTTGGTGACGCCTCGTTTTTTGCGGCGATCGGCGCTCACCTTACCGATTCTGTAAGAAAAGTTAATTTTGAAGTTCATGTTTCGCATGGTATTGGTGCTTTGCTGAACAATGGTTGGCGTTACTAATTCGCTATTGATGACCATTTCTCTGGCCAGGAAGTTTTCAGCGCCAAAACCTATGCTACCGTTCTTATCATTAAACTGTTTGTTAATGTTTAAGCCATAAAAATAGAAACCTCCGGCGGTTCCCTGAAGCTGTACCTGTCGCCCTCGGGCAAAAGCAAAGCTCTGTAGTTGCCAGTTTTTAGGCAGTGTATAGTTAGCAAAGAGGCGGCCACTTACCACAAAACCCTCGTTGGAGGCAGCAAACATCGGGTCGTCCAGACCATTTTCCAGCATAGCATAATAGGTATCGATACTGCCGTTGAGTGAGAACTTTCCGGAGATATTTATATTGGAGAAAATACTAAGCCCTACAGCGCGCTCATGACCAATATTTTCATAAGTTGTATAGATAATATCATCATCCTGAATTGTTCTAATAGGCTGTATAGAGCCAGTGGTATTTCTGAAGAAACTGCTAAAGCTCACAGAAGAACCTTTGATCATGGTGCTATAGGCAAGCTCATAGTTGTCAGTGAGCTCAGGATCCAGCAATGGATTACCCTGCGTAATCTGCTGTGGATTGGCTGCATTGATGTTCGGGTTTAAAAACATCAGCGATGGTCTTTGCACCCTTCTGTTATAGGCACCTTTAATCATGTCGCCATTGTTAAGCTTGCGGCTTAAGTTCATATTGGGGACGAAAAGCCCGTAAGAAGGTATTTCAGCAGGGGTATCGGAATTCCTGAAATCTGCATCAATGGTGGTGTATTCGTAACGAAGACCGGTTTTGATGGTATAATTTTCTAAGAAACCGATCGTATGCGATAGGTAACCTGCAGTGACATTCTGGTCGTAAGTGAACTCATTGGAAAATGCAACATCTTCCACTTCTTCGAACGGTGCATCCGGCCCTGCGGCATTGAAATACCCAAAATCGC